>NZ_JADJSO010000019.1:0-8932 GCF_016711665.1 Candidatus Villigracilis saccharophilus | reverse complement strand
TTTGGGCGAAAACTTTATTCCGTTCAACTGGGTGGATATTGAAGAGGACAAAGAAGGTGAAGCATTTGTGATTGCGAAGAATGGCGGCAAGAGAATCATCCCCACCATAGTTTTTGAAGATGGTTCATTTTTGGTGGAGCCATCCAATGCTGAATTAGCCAAAAAACTCAACTTAAAGACAGAAGCAAAAAAGACATATTACGATTTGATCATCATCGGAGGCGGGCCAGCAGGGTTGACCGCTTCCATCTACGCCTCAAGAGAGGGCGCCGACACATTGCTGATCGAACGCTCGGGGCTGGGCCCAGGGAATCACTGTGGGGCTGGATACTTTCGTTTTCTTGATGGATCAGTGTGGAGGAATTCGTGAACGTGTCACCCAGCAGGCAAAACGCTTTGGTGTGGAAATTTGCAAGGGCGCAGGATGTTGAAAGACTTGAAGCGGATGGTGGCTACAACGAAGTCTATACCTCGGATGGAAAGCATTATCACGCCCGTGCTATATTGATCGCATCGGGCGCGTCCTACCGCAGGCTGGATGTTCCAGGTGAAGATAATTTCATCGGCAGGGATTCATTTTTGCGCCACTTGCGATGGTCCATTTTATATGGGCGCAAAAACATTATTGTCGTTGGCGGCGGCAACTCTGCCTGCGAAGAAGGATTGCATCTCACGACTTTTGCCGAGAAAGTCACACTTCTGGTGCGCGGTGATACACTAACTGCCAGCCAGATCGCGATCGATAAGATCAACGAGCCAACTTCACGGGTGGAGGTTAAATTCAATGTGGCGGTTGACTCGTTTGAAGGCGAAAACTCCAAGCTAAAGAAGATCAATTTTCATGACTCAGCTACCGGCGAAAAAGATGAAATTAAACCTGAAGCGGCATTTATCTTCATCGGCCAAAACCCAAGCAGAATTCGCAAAAAGATCCCGTGAAAACCGACAAGTACGGCTTCATTCTTACTGGACATGATCTGGCCCATGGACAGCCTGAAAGGAAAGGGGTGAGGAGCGCCTTGCTTTTGAAACCAGCATGGCGGGTGTCTTTGCCGCAGGCGATGTGAGGCACGACAGTATCAAACAGGTGGCGTCCGCAGTTGGCGAAGGTGCGGCAGCGGCAATCTCCATCCGTGAATTTCTGAAAAGAAACTAAATTCATCTCAACTGCACCATGGCGCTCTCCTAAAAGAATATCGAGACCGAACATCCTCCTCGTAACGACATGATAAGGGAAACACAATGAAAAATTTACTGAAATTGGAAGAACTATTCATGTTCGCACTTACCATCTTTCTTTTCTCAAAACTGGATTTCGCCTGGTGGTGGTATCCCGTACTTTTATTGACTCCTGACATTAGCATGATCGGGTATCTGGTCAGCCCGCAGATTGGAGCCGGAACGTATAACTTTATTCATCATAAAGCGCTGGGAATCAGCATATTTGTGTTGGGAATCATCCTTGCAAACCAACCCATCCAATTTACAGGGTTGATCTTGTTTGGTCATTCCAGCATGGATCGGATCTTAGGCTACGGCTTGAAACATTCAGATTCGTTCCAGCATACCCATTTGGGAATGATCGGCAAAGCATGAAATCAAGCCTGCCAGAATCGTCTCTGCTGAAAAATCTTCCTCACGATTATTTGGATAGTTATTCCGCCATATTCTCCACAACTGATTTAACCATCGAGCAGGTTGGCAAGTCCTTCTTCACATCAGGCCCAGAGTGGGTCAGCTGGCTCTTCGCGCTCCGCAACAGAGTAGTCTCACTGCTTGGGTTGAAGACATCAGGCGCAGGGGAGCGGGATGCGCTCCTTCAGGGCTTCAAATACGAGGTCGGCGAAAGAGTCGGCTTGTTCAAAGTCTTTGCCAAAAATGAAAATGAGATCATTTTGGGTGAAGACGACAAGCATCTCGATTTTCGCGTCTCGTTGTTTCTTGACAAGCAAAATCAGATACTCATTGTTTCGACAGTTGTCAAAATCCACAATTGGCTGGGACGATTGTATTTTCTACCAGTGAAACCATTCCATAAGTTGATCGTCCCAACGATGGTGAAGGGAATGGTAAAACAGTTGATAAAATAGGGAGGCAACTCAACTCATAAAAAGGAATCAACTCATGAAATACTTTATCACTGGCGCAACAGGTTTTATTGGTGGACGGCTGGCACGTCAACTGCGGGAAGCGGGGCATGATGTGATCGCCGTTGTGCGCAACCCTGCCAAGGCGCAGGATCTTGCTCAATTGGGTGTAACCCTGCATCAGGGCGATGTGACCGAGAAAGAATCCATGCGCAAGCCGATGACGGGCGTGGACGGAGTTTTCCATGTGGCAGGCTGGTACAAAGTCGGCGTGCGGGATAAGAGACAGGCGTATGCCATCAACGTGGAAGGCACACGTAATGTGATGAAGTTGATGAAAGAACTGAATATCCCGAAAGGTGTGTACACGAGCACGCTCGCGGTCAACTCTGATACGCATGGCGTGGAAGCGGATGAGAATTATCATTTCAACGGAAAACATATCAGCATCTATGACCAGACCAAAGCCGAAGCACATGATGTTGCCGTAAAAATGATCAAGGAAGGTTTGCCGCTTGTCATTGTGCAGCCTGGCCTCGTGTATGGACCTGGCGACACAAGCAGTGTACGCGTTTCATTGATCCAATATCTGAAAAAGCAATTGCCTGTCATGCCCAAACAAACCGCCTTCTCTTGGGCGCACGTGGATGACATCGCTCACGCGCATTGGCTGGCCATGGAAAAAGGCAAAGTTGGCGAGAGCTATAATATTTGCGGCCCGACATATACATTTACCGATGCGCTGGGAATTGCCAAAGAAATCACAGGAGTTCGCCTGCCGATGGCCGTGCCTGCGGGAATGATCCGCGTGATGTCTGCGATGATGTATGTCTTTGATAAATTCATTCCCGTTCCTGAAAGTTACACGGGCGAAGGGTTACGCGTCATCGCGGGCGTTACCTATATTGGAACCAACGCCAAAGCCAAACGCGAGCTTGGATACGATCCGCGCCCGCTAAAAGATGGCCTTACTGAAACTCTCAAACATGAAATGAAATTACTTGGGATGTAAAATGAAAACGATCCATCTCGGAAAATTGTTTGGTCTACAAATTGGAATCCTGCCGCTGGCGTTTGTTGGGACTTTGGTTTTATGGATCGTATTCACCGTCATTGCACGTTCCGGACTCAATATTCCTTTTAGCCAAGCGCTTCTGATGGGATTCATTGCCACGCTTCTGCACTGGACCTTTGAGCTGATCCATAGCCTGGGTCATGCCTACGCTGCCAAACGGACCGGCCACCCGATGACAGGCGTCACATTCGGGGCAATGGCTGTCTTTGCGCTCACACACTATCCAAAAGATGAGCCTGAATTAAGTCCATCTATTCACATCCGCCGCGCATTGGGCGGACCGATCATCAATGGATTACTCTCCATTGTTTTCTACTTCCTTCTCCCTCTCTGGCGCGGAAATTGGTTTTGGATCGGCATGTTCGCCTTTATTGAAAACTTATTCGTTTACACTCTGCAAATTTTTCTCCCGCTTGGCTTTAACGATGGCGGTACAATTTTGAAGAATCTACGCAGGAAATCCTCGTAAACCTCAAAATCATCCAGCAAAAAAGCAATGACCTTTGGCGTTCTTGTCTATGACGCTTGGCACTACTCGCAATTGTAGGAAAACGACATAATCAGGGAGGCGGGAATTCCCGCTAATTACTGTCTAACTTCTCAAATAAGAGAATAAAACAAGGAGACTGAATGCCAGCTAAAGGTTGGATCGAAGTCAGTGATACATATTGCAAAGGATGCGAACTTTGCATAAGTGCCTGTCCACAGGATGTAATAGAGCTAAATATGTCACACCTCACCCCCAAGGGCTACCACCCCGCGCACACGTTCAAGGACGGTTGCACGGGGTGTGCTATTTGTGCGGTAGTTTGTCCAGACGCCGCGATCACGGTCTATCGTGAAATAACAAAGGCTGTACCAGTACCTGCTTAATATTAAACCGTCAAGAACGCTAAGAGCGCAAAAAATCTTTAAGATTTTCTTAGCGACCTTCGCGTACTTTGCGGTAATTAATTTTGGAGAATTGAATGGCAAAAGAATTATGGAAAGGGAACGAAGCGATTGCCGAAGCCGCCGTTCGCGCGGGGCTTGAGGCGTACTTCGGTTACCCGATCACTCCTCAAACAGAAGTGCTTGAATATCTTTCGCGGCGTATGCCCGAATTGGGACGTGCTTTCGTGCAAGCCGAATCCGAGCTTGGCGCGATCAACATGGTTTACGGCGCGGCCTGTACAGGTGTGCGCGTTATGTCATCCTCCTCCAGTCCGGGCGTGAGTCTGATGATGGAAGGAATTTCATATATCGCGGGAACTGAAGTGCCCGCAGTCTTGATCAACGTAATGCGCGGCGGACCAGGCCTCGGCAACATCGCGCCCGCGCAAGGCGATTACAACCAGGCAGTTCACGGCGGCGGACATGGCGATTATCAACCGATCGTACTGGCCCCCGCTTCTGTGCAGGAAGCAATTGACTTAACGGTTCTTTCCTTTGACTTGGCAGAGAAGTACCGCGCGATCTGCATGATCATCCTCGACGGGTGTGTGGGGCAAATGATGGAACCCGCAGAAATGCCTGAGATGAAACCAGTCCATCGCGAAAATTGGGATTGGAATACCGATGCCAAGATGGGCAAACGTGAACGACGGATCCTTTCTTCGATCTATATTGAACCTGCGGCGGAAGAAAAAATGAATCTGCGGCTGTTAAATCGCTGGAAGACCATTCAGGCCAATGAAGTTCGTTATAAGGAATATTTCCTCGATGATGCAGAGATCGTGATCGTCGGCTTCGGCACGGCGGGACGTGTGGCACTATCCGCTGTCCGCGAGGCACGCGCTGAGGGAATCAAGGTGGGTTTGTTAAGGCCGATTACTGTCAGCCCGTTTCCGTATGAGGTGATTGACCAGCTCGCAGGTCGGGCTGAGGCGTTCCTTGTCACAGAGATGAATTCAGGTCAAATGTTGGAAGATGTCCGTTTGGCCGTCAAAGGACGCGTGCCCGTTGAATTCTACGGGCGACTGGGCGGAGTCGTTCCGTTCCCTGACGAGATCCTGAACGAGATCCATCGCATCGCGAAGGTCAAGTTAAGCGCAGATGTTCACCCACGTGATGCATGGCTTGAACGAATGGCGCACGTATAGAGGCAAAATGCTAAAAGAAAATTTAGTTTACGATAGACCCGAAGGCTTTACAGATACACCCACCCACTACTGCCCGGGCTGTACGCATGGTGTGGCGCATCGTTTGGTGGCGGAAGTTTTGGAAGAGATGGGCGTGATCGACAGAACAATTGGTGTTGCGCCAGTGGGATGTTCGGTATTTGCATATAACTATTTTGATACAGACTTTGTCGAAGCGCCGCACGGACGAGCCCCCGCGATGGCAACTGGCGTAAAGCGTGTAATGCCTGACCGAATTGTTTTTACTTATCAAGGAGATGGCGATCTGGCTTCGATTGGCATGGGCGAAATTGTACATGCCGCCGCACGCGGTGAAAACATCACCGTGATCTTCATCAACAATGCCAACTTCGGTATGACGGGCGGACAGATGGCGCCGACAACTCTGCCAGGTATGAAGACCACATCTTCAGTCAATGGCCGCGACGTGGAAACACAAGGATATCCGATCAAAGTCTCTGAAATGCTTTCAACATTGGACGGCGTTGGGTATTGCGTGCGCCGCTCATTGCATGACCCCAAGAATATTCGCCTCGCGAAGAAAGCGATCCGCATGGCGTTCGAAACCCAGGCACGCGGACTTGGTTTCTCGATGGTTGAACTGCTTTCCACCTGCCCAACCAACTGGGGCATGACTCCTGTTAACTCGTTGAAATTCGTGGAAGAGCACATGATGCCATTTTATCCGCTGGGCGATTACAAGATCAGCGATGCGATAAAGCAGATAAAAATATAAGTTGAGGAGGTTTAGGTAATTAGGAAATAGGAATAAGTAATTAGGCTTCGTCCAAATGCTACTCAACTAATCCCTAATCACTGTGAACGGAGTGAACACATGCAAAAAGAAATCATCATCTCAGGCTTTGGCGGACAGGGTGTATTGTTTGCAGGTCAGGTCATTGCCTATGCGGCCATGGATTCAGGCAAGGAAGTGACGTGGATCCCATCCTATGGCCCTGAAATGCGCGGCGGCACGGCAAACTGCACCGTCGTCATTGCAGACCATGAAATTGGTTCCCCACTGGTGAAGAATCCGCCGCTGGTCATTGCGCTCAATCTGCCGTCTTATGATAAATATGAACCCGTCATGCAGGCAGGCGGGACACTGGTCGTAAATCAGTCCATGGTGGATCGCGGCGCAAAACGCACTGATATCAACACGGTATTCGTCCCAGCCAATGAGATCGCGGAACAGATCGGTGACAAGAAATTAACCAACATGGTCACAGTTGGCGCATTGCTGGCAGCGTTACCCGAAGTAACACTTGAAACAATTCAAGCCGCCCTAAAAGCACATTTGCCCGCGCGGCATCAACATTTACTTCCGAAGAATTACGAAGCATTACGCAGGGGATTTGAATCTGCCAAGGAGCAATTGGCAGTTGCAGTGTAGTACAGTGAATAGTGGATAGTAAAAGCCCGTCTTGATAAAAGGCGGGCTTTTGTGTTGATTTGTCATAATAATTGATGTATAGTAGCCGCAGTCATTAAAATCATATTGGAGGCAAATATGGAAAACGAAAAAAGTACAAAAACGGACAGGGGAACACAGAGCCAGGATGCATTCATCAATTCTGTAAAAGCCAGCCTGGACACTGCAAAAATTAAAACAGCCCGTATTCGCAAGACGGATTCTCAATTGTTCATAGCTAATGTTGTCTCGCCCGCCGCCGCGACCCTTTTGGCAGGCTTAACTGCCGCCGTTGGAGGTAATACATTATTTGTCCAAGCCGCATCACAAAGCAATGACGGCGGCTGGAGACTGGCCTGTATCCTCGTGGCAATTTTCGGTTTTATCGCGACCGTTAGCGGGATGTTCAAAAAGCAATTCGATGATCGACTCGTGCAGGGAAATCAATGTGTTGGAAGATTGCTCTCTCTTGACCTGGCGATCACTACAGGCAGCGGTGATTGGGAAGAGGTCACCAAGGAATATCGTGAGATCGTCAAGGCTTTCCCTGAATTTATAAGTTGACGTGATTTTCAATATGAAATACGAAACCATCCATAAGATAACCCTCCCCAAGATTGGATTCGGCACCTGGAAGATCGGTGGCGAAGCATTACCGAACCCTGCCTGGGACACGAAGTCGCTCGCGGCGCTGCGCTCGGCATTGGAGATCGGTTATACCCACTTTGACACAGCGGAATATTACGCCGCTGGCCATTCTGAAGAGTTGGTCGGGCGCGCCGTGCGTGAGTCAAATACAAAACGCGAAAATCTATTCATCACATCCAAGGTTTCGCCCGAACATTTAAACTATGATGATGTTTTCAAATCCTGCGAGAACAGCCTCCGCCGCCTCAAGATGGATTACATTGACCTGTATCTCATCCACTGGCCGGGCAGGGGAATGAAACTTGAAAAGACTTTTCCCGCATTGAACAAACTCGTGCGTGATGGGAAGGTCAAACATTTGGGGGTGAGCAATTTCAATTTAAAACTGCTCAAACAGTCACAGGGATATTCTGAAACGCCCATCCTTACCAACCAGGTGCCCTACAGCCTGCCCGACCATTCCTATGTGGAAAACGGCGTGCTCGAATATTGTCAGCAAAATGATATTCTGGTCACAGCCTATTCGCCCGTGAAGTTTCGAAGTATACGAGTTAATAAAACTTTGAAGGAAATCACAAACGCACATTCCGCCACGCCGTTCCAGATCGCGCTCGCATGGCTGGTGATGCAGCCGCGTGTAATCACCATTCCGACGTCGTTCGATCCGCAGCACATCAAAGAGAATTTCGATGCGGCAGATATTCTATTGAGTGCAGATGAAATGACTCGATTGGGCAATGCGTGGAATAAAGGCAATGTGTAAGTGATGAAATCACAAGTCACACCTGAGATATTTATCACTGAAGAAACAAAAACCGAGTTAGAGCCGCTTTACCGCGTCATTATCCACAATGACGATGTTACGCCGATGGATTTTGTCGTGCGTGTGCTGACGTCAATTTTTTATCTAGGCACCGACAGGGCAATGGACATTATGCTCATGGCGCACATCAAGGGGACGGCCTACGTACAAACCCTTCCCAAAACTGAAGCAGAAAAACGAATCAACAAGGCACATTTCGCAGCAGGGCTTGAAGGGTATCCCCTCCATTTTTCAATCGAACCAGAATAAAGACCGATCTACTTACTGGATAAAGCATCTGTATCCCAGATCATTTCGGATAATTCCTATTGTAAATATCGTTATATTGCTGTATATTGTTGCTAATAATTTTGTCCGTAAATCTGGAGGATACATGACAACCAATTCCATGAAACTGCAGGAAAATAAATTAGCAGCCGCGCAAGAAAAACTTGAGAACGCAAAAAAAGAATACTTTGAGACGATCGAGAGCATACAGGCCTTTGCCGAGCCAAGGCTTGTACAATCAACATCGCTGATCATGAGAGCCGCGTATTCAGATAGAGTGGCGTGGATGATGGCGGTCATGTCAAAATTAGCGTACATAGAATTTGAGACCAGCGAAGAGGAGCTTTTTCGGCTGATTTTCAATTTGAAAAGCGGGGGATTTGAATTGGTCAGCACTTTTTCCAAAGGCAGCACACAATGCTTTCTGGCAAAAAATGAAAACATGTACGTGCTTGCATTCAGAGGCACACAGCCAAAAAGATTTGAAGACATCAATACAGA
>NZ_JADJSO010000018.1:0-30984 GCF_016711665.1 Candidatus Villigracilis saccharophilus | reverse complement strand
GCCAATAAGCTGTTTGCCGATTGTGGAGGAGAAATTGCCTGCAAAAATGCAATTTTTTCTGTTCATCTAAAATGTACAGTCCAACATGATAGTACTCAAATTTTTCAGAAATTTGATCTGTCACCGCCCCCAATAGCATGGAAACATCCTGAATCTCGGCAATGGTTCTGGCAACAGTGGTTGATGTGCGCAATTGATTGGTTTGCGCTTCCAACTCTTCGGTGCGCTCGCGTACCTTGTTTTCCAATTGGCTTCGTTCGGCAATCAGGGTCTGAACATACTTTGAGTCCGACCACAATACGCGCAAATTCGTTTTAAATCGAGCAATTGCAATGACAAGGATCACACTAAGTACGGAAAAATTCACTGTATACGCGATCCAGTCCAATGGCGTGGTGGTTGGAACGCCTGGCGCACTAAAATGATACTTTCCCAGTTGCGGCATGATTGCGAATAGCAAAGCGATAAGATGATCAATGCAACAAAAAATACGTTGCCATCAAGCCACGGCCCCCCACGCGAGAATGGCGTTTGTTCCTATTGCGTAGATCATCAATAACAATATAATGGCGCGAGCCGTATATGGGGCTGGGAAAATGGTTACCAGGAACAGAACAGAATACAGGCTGATAAATAAAACAAGATCGTTTGATGTTGCGTTTGGCAGTGAGAATGCCAACAGGCCGAGTCCCAACACACAGGCCAGGCGTAGAATGATTAAGATAAATCCATTGCGCCAGCTTTTATAATCAAAAGCCATTGACTGATGGTCCTGCTGCTTATCCGGTGCGTAAGATCGCAAATCACTATTCATCTTCTGTCCCCATTGAAACTTCGATTACCACTTCCGAGGCTTCGAGTGAGCGCCCGAGTTCACGAACGGTGGTTTGCAGGATATTGTCCATATTTGTGGATGCCCAAATTTTGGTGATGAGTTCATTTGCCAGTTTCTCACGAGCCGCAATGGATTGACTTTCCTCCACAAGGCGGGCATTTTTCCAACGCAAGCGATGCTTGCGTTGTGATGGATCGATCAAGGTTTTCTGCTCGGACTCCATTCTGCGAATTCTCAAGATAGACCTGTCCGATAATTTGATCCCTCAATACAAGCGGAATATTAATCTCCATGTTGTCGTCCGAGTCATTATCTCCAAGGGCATAATCCAATCTGCGATGGTCTGTGAGGGATTGCCAGGCTCCCTGAAGATATTGCCGTTGAGTGGCGCGCATTTCAGAAAGGCTTTGTTGTCCACGCAAGAACAAGCGGGAGTTTTCAAGTGCGATGGCTATTTCATTAGCCATGTTCTGGTATGCTTCAATGTCTTGCGGAGAGAACGCGTTTGCTTTAGTTGCGTGCATTTCCAAAGCGCCCAGGACTGTATCGCCGACGATTAGCGGCATCGCGATTTGGGAGCGGGAATAAGGCAGCAGGGGATTGTCAGGACGGGCGGCTTTTGTCCCGGCTTCCTGGACGATATAAGCCTGCTTTGTACGTATTGCAACGCTGACCGCAGATTTTCCGTCGACATCCAACCGGTGCCTGTTTTCGCGCAATATCCTTCCAGCTTCACCGGTTGCCTCTTTCAGATCGGCCCAATGTTCTGAGAGGTCAAGCAGGAAGAAGGCGGTGTAATAGCAGTCAAATTCGACTTCAATGAGATGGGCAGCTTGTTTGAGAAGTTCATCCGGGTCTAGAATGGCAGTAACTGCGCGTCCGATTTTATTTATTTTTCCAAGTTGAACGGTTCGTTCGAATACTTTATTCTCCAGGTTCGTGCGTTCGTTTTTAAGTTCGTTCAAAGTTATATCAATTTGTTTTTGCGATTCGAGAAACTCCTGCTCTAAACGTTGAAAACCAATAATAATGACAAGTCCAAACATGGAGAGGACCACCCCCGCGCTTATGCAATCATCTAATTTGGACGGGAATACAGATTGGTTTAGTGGGGTCATCCGCCCGCTTAACATGAGCCATCCAAATACTGAAAAGGTTAAGATATTTAGAATAAGAGCCGCGATTCCAGCGCGCGGCGAAAGCAGCATGGTTGAAAAAATGATTAAGCCCAGGAAGAAGAATAAACCATCTCCTAAAATGCCGTATAAAATTAATTCACTGATTCCAAGTACATAAATGCTAAGCAGAAATACGCTCATTCGTACCGCATATGAAAAGCGCACGATAGTAACAATTGCCGTTAATACATAGACGGTTATAAAGACTGCGTCAACGAGCGTGCTGGCTGAACCCCTTAGCGCGGGAAGTAATGCAATGCTTCCCAGTATTAGTACGCCGACCAGTAAGGGGATCGCGAATCGCTCACGCCAATTTCTGTAAAACAAGCGCGTCATTTCGGCTGAGTGTTTAGAAAGACTGCTTTCCATCATTGCTTATCTTCCTGTTTGGCGTCGCTCAACGGGTTGATTTGGATCTTTGCGTAGCGCGCGCCGGTGACTCTTGTCAGCTCGCTTGCCGTGGTCATTAAAATCGATTGAATGTCTGTTGATCTCCGAATATTGCTGGTCACTTCGAAGATTACGCGTTCACGCTCCGCCTGTAAACGGATCTGTTCCAGCAAACGGGCGTTTGCAATGATGGCCGCCAGACTTCCTCCAAGCGTACCAAGCATTTCCTCGTCGTTCTCAGTATAGTCGTCAATTTGCTCGCTTTCCACGTTCAAGACGCCCAGCAGCTCGTTTCGATAGATCAGTGGAACAGCTAGTTCTGAGCGTGTATTTGGGCTGGTTTGAATATAACGCGGATCTTCGATCACGTTTGACAGGCGAAGAGATCGCCTGTGTGCGGCAACCCAACCGGGCACTCCGCTTCCAATGGGGATGTGTAGAGTCATAATATCTTCAGCATATCCCATGGATGCTTTTACTTCAAGCATCTTCTTTTCACGGTCCGTAAGGAGGATCATGACTCGGTCGCCTCCAAGCGTAACTTGCAATCCTTTCACTGCGCTTTCCAGCGCTTCTTCGAGTGTTGTGCCAGATGCGGCGGTTGTGGTGATATGGTGCAGGAGTCTGTGTTGAGATAGATGTTCCTGGGTCTCGGCAAAGAGTTCTGTATTCACCACTGCTATGGCAAGTTGATCTGCAAGGACCTGCAGGCTTCGTAAATTATCCTCAGAAAATGCGTAGATTTTGATACTTTGAATGTCCAGCACCCCAAGAATACGCTCTCCCACCTTTAGCGGAATGGCGGCTTCGGCACGGGTATCCGGAAGAATCGGATTTGCGTAGTACGTGGCGTCTTTCGTCGTGTCGTTCACGATGAGCTGTTCGCCATGGCTGCTTACAAAGCCGACAATGGATTTTGAGCCGATCGCGATCTTATAGCCAGCGCGTTTCATTTGCGCCCCGGCCTCGCCACTCGCCTCGCGGATCATTGCGAATTCTCCTGACAGGTCGCGTAAAAAGATGGCTGCGTGATAGAACTCAAATCTTTCACGAATGAAGTTGACGGATTTTATCAATAGCTCATCCAGGTTTAGCGAACCGCTAATATCGCGCGCGATTTCTGCCGCAGTTTCCAGTTGCAACGCTTTCCGCTGGCTTTCATCCAGTAACCGAACATTATTGATCACCCCTGCCACTTGACCCGCAAGGGTGGTGAAAAATTTCAAGTCGGATTTATCAAAGGCATGCTCTTTTTCATTGTCCTGGATGATCAATGCGCCGATGGGCTTGTTTTGAACGAACATGGGTGCGCCCATCCAGGACTGTGGGAGTTTGCCTGACACTTTGGCTCCTAGGTCAAGCGCTTTGCGTTCCACATCTTCCACGAGCATTAATGGCTGTTTTGTGTTTAGTAAGATCGAGGTCAAACCTTCTCCAAGTGGGAAGGATTCTATCGATGTGGTCTGACCATCTTCATAACTGAACGGGATGCTGATTGTGTTGCTTACTTCATCGTACAAAGCGACGATTAAGCTGAACTTGCCAATGATTTGATGGATCTTGGCAAGCAGTGCTTGAAAAACTTTGAAGGTCTGATGTTTCTGAAATTAATTCATTGATGGATGCCAGAGATTCCATTTCGCTAAGGTGCCGTTCTGTTTTTTGGATCGCGTCTGCTTTTTCGAGTGTGATCGAGATTAGGTCCGCCAGGTTTCCATATGGTTGTATGGAAGCGCTGGTGATCACCCGTTTTCTTGACCCAAGCATGATGATAGCCATCAAGGTGTCATGTTTTCGGATCGGCAGGAATGCGATATGATCCAATTCCATTTTATTAAGAATGCTGGTGAATGGTCTCGGAATATTGAGCTGTCTTGTTTCAGTTATAACGGTACTGCGTGACAGGTAATCATTAATTTCATCAATATTCGCATTGATATACTTTGGCAATCCGGGGAATGGGTGATTGTGCTCTGGTCGAGTTTGGCTGACGAGATGATTTCAAGTTGACCATCTTCTGTTGTACGGAAAACAATGACGGGGTAGGGGGCTTGTTCGACGATTTGCCCGCCTATTCTTAATATCTCAGTTTCGCTGACCGCTTTTGCTATCAAACGGCTTGAGCGATAGAGCCTTTCAAGTTCTTCAAAATTGATGTGGCTGGTTTCGACGAGGCCGATCGTTTGTATCGACGCAGCGATCTGGCTAGCCAGAGTGCGAAGCATGACAAGGGTTTCAGTCCCTGTGAAAGCGCCTTCCTTTATGCTTTGTACATCCAATGCCCCCAGCACCAAATTCCCGATCGAGATGGGAACGCAGGCTTCGGAGCGGGTCTCTGGAAGCAGTTCGCTCTTCAAGTGAAGCGGATCAACCAAAATATCAGAAGCAACTCGCGGCTGATTATTTGCGCTTACCCAGCCGACGATGGATTCTGATCCAACTTCCAATCTGTATTTTTTATCAATCAGTCCTTCGGTAGCGGATCCAAAGCCGGCTTTAAACTCTATATATCTTCCGCCACGATCCATCAGGAAAATACTCGCTTGATAAAATTCAAATTGTTTAACGAGTAATTCTGCTGTTTTGGCGAGCATTTCGTCAAGGTCGGATATGGTTGTGATGTTTTGGGCCACCTCTGCAGCAGTGCGGATCTGCCGTGTACGCTCATCCACTTTTTCTTCCAAGGAGCGATACGTGCTGCTGAGTTCCTCTGCCATGTTGTTGAAAGAGTCTGCGAGCAAGCCGACTTCGTCTTCGCTCAAAACTTTCGCTCGTTGATTCCAATCTCCTTCGGCAAATTTGCTGGTGATTTCAGATAATGAGCGTAGTGGTCTGATAATTCTATTAACTCCCAAGCTCAATACGACGCCGGTGGCGGCCAATGTTCCCAAAACAAGGAGAATAGTGAACGGGGCGAGACTTGCTATTTGGCCATAAATATCAGCCGCATTTACTTCAAGGACAATGCCTGTCTGCATAGACGGAAACCATTGAAGTTGCGCCAGCACTGCATCACCATTGGGCGCAGTTGTGTCCATTGATTCAGGCTGTGCCTGCTGTGTAAACATTAACTCTGTCAGCTTTGATTTAAGTTCGTTGCTGGGGGATGAGGAGTTGACAAGCGTGAACTCCATGGTGTTTGGGTTGACGTAGATAAATTGGTCGGTTGAAAGAAGAAAATAAGTGCTTGCGAGTGGAGATATACCGTTGAGAGGCTGAATTAGTTCCAGTAGGTTATTTTTTTCCGTGATCCCCACTAACGCACCAAGTGTTGAACCTCCACCGGCTGTTTGATAGTTCAATGCGGTAACAAGTAAGAAATGATCTTCGTAAATCGGCGATAGCCCGTATAACGCACTCGAATGATTCTCTTCTACCGGATTGAAAATATTCGAAATTATCGATTTCCTCAGCCAGCTCTCGTTACTTGCCAGTTTGATATTTCCTTTTGTGTCCATTAAAAAGAATTGATCGAATACAGGGGTGCCTTCCTGTGTATTCATCCTTTGAAATTCTTTAATGAAGTCGTTTTGGATGACGTCAAACTGGTTGTTCATCGGATTTGCGTGTAATCCGAGCTCGATCAGAGCCCTAAAGTCCTCATTTTCAATCTGATTTGCAAGCAGAGCTTCTCTTTGTTTGATTTCGCGATCTATTAGCTTAAGTTGATTAGTTAAAAGGTTTTGTGATTGTGTAATTGCTTGTTCCCGTAGAAGTCCGCGCGCACGAAAATACGCCATTCCAGCCATTAAGGCAAGTGGAATAAAAGTAAATATAAGGAGCGTTCTTACAAGCGTGCCTGTCAGACTGCCCTTAAATCTTTTTTGCTGGCTATTAAGTACGGGCGTCGCTTTCATTGAATTTTTTAACTATATTCCCAGACTGGTTCTCCACTCAAGATGCGGCGGATCTGGTCGGGGAATTTGTCCGGGTCAAGAGGTTTCCCCAAAAAACCATCAAACCCTGAATCCTTGGCTTTTTTCATTTGTTCAGGACTGGCCTCGGCCGTTACTGCAATAATGGGTACTGTTTTGAATCGCTCAGAAGCGCGGATCTTTTTCAGCGCGCCATAACCATCTTCATAGGGAAGACGAATGTCCATCAGGATCAGATCAAGGCGTGGAAGGGTGTCTGCATACTCGACGACCTCATATCCCGAAGTTTTCCATTCACAATGGATTCCCAGATAACCGAGCATACGTGCGATCAGCACGAAATTTGAAACATTATCTTCCACTACCAATACTGCCGCGTCGTTAGGAATATTTGGCTTACGGATTGGCTGTGTGTCAGAAACAGCAGGTGTTTCATCAGACATTGTTGCTCCTTATCATAAATCGTTCAATCTGCTGGGCAAGGGTGTCAACATCGATCGGCTTTTGTATATAACCATTGCATCCCGCTTGAAGTGATTTTTCGCGATCCCCGCGCATAACATTCGCAGTTACCGCAACAATGGGAATTGTTGAAAATTTTCAATTGCCTTGATTTTGGAAGTTAATATATAACCATCCATATCTGGCATGTTGATGTCCATCAAGATCAGATCAATCTCTCCGCCCTCAAGTTTTTCCAATGCTTGCTTTGCGTTAATCGCTTCTATAACAGAATAGCCTTCCGAGTTAAGCACCCTGCGTATCAAGCTTCTGTTGTCTGGATTATCTTCAACATATAAGATGTTGCCTTTATCAAGATTTGGCATCATGGCGGACTTTCTCCGTATTGAATTCTACTTGTTAGGTAAAAGCACCCGCATAACAGCAACCTTACAAAACCTTTTATAAAAAATCGAGGCTGCCTTGCCTCGATTTAACTTGAGCGGGTGATGAGATTCGAACTCACGATATCGTGCTTGGGAAGCACGCGTTCTACCACTGAACTACACCCGCGTAGTTTTACGAGGGGGAATTCCTCGCATTTAGCTGTTTTGCAAAATACCCCATTGGGGGACTAAGCGCGCTAATTTTAGTCTAAAACCTCACTTTTTTCAAACAAATATATGAAAGTCATTTGAGCTTGGCGTATGGACTATAACATATTTTTAATACTCGTTATCGGTGCCATCCGGTATATTGCGGCTTCCCAATATTTTCTAGCGGATGCGCCATCAGCCGGATTTCCTTCATTTAAAAATTCCCGGAAAATTCACAGGAAATTAACAAAGAAAATGCTAGAATAATCAAATAATTCCCGGCAAACCAGAAAGAACGTTGACAATATGGTTTTGATGCGGAATTCATTACAATATTATTTTGTTGATAAAGGTGACTCATGACCGTCTGGAAATCAATTTTTCTCGCTTCAATTATTCTGGTGGTCATGATCGGGTTGGTCACATTCATATCCTATCAGGCACAGGTGCCATCCATCCTGCAACAGGAACAAATAGACGTCCAGCAGAACCTGTTCCGCAGCACTAAAATGGTCGACGATGGATTGAACGATCTTTACACACAAGGACCTGAATGGGCTTTTTGGGACGACACTTACGAATTTGCGCAAAACCCAAACCCGGAGTATGTTACCTCCTGGTTATACAGCGCAGCCTTCAAAGATATGAATGTAAATATAATTTATATCTCGCGGCTTTCGGGGGAAACGTTATTCTCCAAGGCTTATGATCTGACCAAAATGGAGGAAATCGACCTGCCGGCTGATTTTGTTGAGCAATTTTTTAGCGGCAGCCCGCTTGTTCGCAAGATCATCTCAAGGAATGGAATATCAGGTATTTTGGCACTCAAGGATGGACCGTTATCCATTTCAGCCTTTCCCATACTGCCGGATACAGGAGACGGCGACCCAGCCGGAATTCTGGTGCTGGGTCGTTTTACCAACCTTGACCTTGACAGCAACCAAATTGCCGCAGGCGGTGCGCGATTGGAAATCGTAAATAGCAACATGACCCTCAACGGGAATCCATTATTAAGCCAGATTCAAGAAATGAACGCCGCGCGAAAAGATCAGTTGGTGACTGCGACCAATAACGAAACCATCTCCGGATTCCAAATCCTCGAAGATATCTACGGAAAACCCACAATCCTGATCAAGCTGGACCAACCGCGCATCCTGTTTTCCAACTGGACCCGAATGGTGGTTACATTGGATTTTATCGTTGCGTTTGTGATCGTTGCCTTTTGGTTACTCATGGATATATTTTTCCGCCGCTTGAATTACGCCCAAAGCCAGCAGGCTCTCGCAGAAAAGCAATTTCGCTTAAGCGAGGAAAAATACCAAACGGTTTCCGAAGCCGTGCCCGATATCCTTTGGGAGGTAAATGCAAGCGGGATCTACACCTACTTAAATTCCCGAGTCCGCGATATTCTGGGGTTTGAACCCAGAGAATTGATCGGTAGAAATTCAATGGAATTAGGCGATCACTCAAACCACCTGGGGCAGGGGAACGTAAGAAATTTACTTATTCAGGGCAAGCCGGTCTATGGTTTGCTCAACAGCTTTCGTCATAAAAATGGGACAGAGGTCATTCTTGAGTCTAATTCATTGCCGGCTTTTGATCAGAACGGTAATCTGGCATGCATTCGAGGTATCGACCGGGATGTGACCGAACGTGAGGCAACCTCCGCCTTGATCAAGCAGGTTGAAGCGCGCTATCGGCAGCTTGTGGAACAGATCAATGCCGTGACATATATCCGGCTATTTGAAGACGAAAACCGCTATTTCTTTACTTTTATGAGTCCTCAAGTTGAAAAACTTCTCGGTTACAAATCGGACGACTTGGTTCAGAAAAATAATTCATGGGTGCCATTAATCCACCCCGACGACCGTGCCCGTGTTCAGGCAGAAAGTTTGCACTCGCTGGTAAGCAATGAGAATTTTTCTGGTGAATACCGTATGTTGACCCTCGATGGGCGCACAATCTGGGTGCATGAAGAAGCTGCACTGTCGAACGAATTGGGACAGAGACCGGGCGCCTGGCACGGTGTGATTTACGATATCACCATTCGAAAGGGGATGGAAGAGGATCTGCGCTATATCAGTTCGCACGATGCGATGACCGGCGCGTACAACCGCGGATATTTCAACCACAGCCTGGAAACGCTGCAAAGCAGCAGCCAGTTCCCGGTCAGCATTATCGTTTGTGATTTGGATAATTTGAAAACCATTAATGATCACCTGGGTCACGCCGCAGGTGATAAGTTAATCTGCAATACAGTTGCTTTGCTGCAAAAATGTTTTCGTCCCGAGGATATCATCGCCCGTACCGGGGGCGATGAATTTGTCATTCTATTCCCTAAAACTGACGAGAAAACCATCGAGAGCGTGCTAACCCGGTTGGATGTGGCGATCGAAAAATATAACAGCAGTCATTGGGACGCGCCCATCCAGATATCCGTTGGGGCTGCAACAGGAAATGAGGGTTCAATTCTGGATGTCGTTTTTAACCTTGCCGACAGCCGCATGTATGAACAAAAACAAATCCACAAAAAATCGCCCTCATCGTCTTGAGGATGGAACTGCGGAACATCTCTTTTGAACCGCAAAGCTTGCAAAGAGCGCGAAGAACCAATTTTTAGTTTTCGGCTTTATTGCTTTCGATCAAGCAATTTGTATGCCAGTTGGCGCAGCGCATCGCCGCCCTCTCCCTGCGGATTTGCGTTTCCCAAATAAGCCAAGGCTTTTTGCGTTTCTATTTTGGATATTTCTTCAGCATATTCTTTGCCGCCTTCATCGTCCAGTAATTTCGCGACAGCCTTCACTTCAGAAGCCGTGATCGGTCCTTGCGCCCATCTTTCAGCAAACTTGCCGTGTCTGCCCAAGCCGTAAAGTACCGGCAGTGAATTCTTTCCCTCCACAAGGTCGCTTGCGACGGATTTCCCTGTGACCGATTCATCGCCCCAAATCCCCAGAATGTCATCCTGTACCTGGAATGCAAGCCCAAGATGCCAGCCAAATAAGCGGTAGGATTCCTGCTGTGTTTCCGGAGCGTTACCAAGCAACGCGCCAATGTGGGTGCAGGCCGCCAGCAGGGCAGAGGTCTTTCCTCCGACCATCGGCCAGTATTCATCAATGCCAATGTCATGCCTTTCTTCGTAAGACATATCCAGAAATTGGCCGCGCGTAAGGTCCAAACAGCTATTGTTCAAAATATTGGCGGCTTTGACAACAACCTCGGCTGGATAATATTCCATCAGGTCCATGACGGCTTGATTGGCGATCACAAAGAGCGCGTCTCCGACATTGATCGCCATCGGCGCGCCCCAATTCACCCAAACAGTATTGCGGCCACGGCGTTTGTCTGAGTTATCCTGTATATCATCATGAACCAGCGAGAAATTATGGATCAATTCAATGGCTGCCGCTGCTGATTTTGCGCGTAGCCAATAAGGACTTGTGTTTGGATCACCCATTTCTTCATTTTCAATTAAAGAAGAAGTTGAGAGCAATACCAGCAAAGGACGAATTCGCTTGCCTGTTGCTTCAATCCCTGAACCTTCGCCCGTCCAGCCCATATGATACGTGAGCATTTCGTGAAAATGCTTCGTGCGAGGCTGATCGAGGCGCGCAACCTGGTGTTTTAGTTCATCTTCAATTTTCTGAAGCATGGCTTGTTGAATGTTCATGATCTAATTCCCATAGACGGACTGTGTGTGTAGAATATTTTTCAGATCCATATCCAGTTGTTCGGGGGAGCGGAAATGGATGGTTCGAAAACCCAGCATGCGGGCGGCTTCAATGTTTGGGAGAGAGTCGTCAATGAAGAGACATTCCCCGGCTTCGCGATTTATTCGCCGCAGGGTGTATTCATAAATTGACGGATCCGGTTTGACAAGTTTGTGTTCGCCAGAAATGATCAGGTCATCAAAGATATTAAGAAAATCGTAACGAGAATGGACGAGCGAAAATTTTTCGAGAGAGAAATTGCTCAATATATATAATGGCCACCCCGCATTTTTTAATTCACGCGCGATCTGTATTGTGCCGTCGATCGTTTCCGTGACACAATCTTCCCAATAGGTATCATAGGCCTGTATAAGCTCTGCATATTGAGGAAATTCCGCAGAGAGTACCGCAACACCTTCTTTAAAGGAGCGGCCTGCGTCCTGTTGCGCGTTCCACTCAAAGAACCGAATCTCCTGCAGAAAAGAGTCGACAGCTTTGGGGTCGGGGAAGAAGCGCTTGTACAGGCGATACACATCCCACTTGAGGAGGACATTGCCAAGGTCGAAGATAATGGCTGTGATCTGATATTGCATCGCTTTATTTTATCCGATTCATTCAGAAGCGGTATAATCCCGCACTTGGAAAAACCGACCCTACTTTTGGAGAAATAATCTTGAGCCGTGTGATCAATCCTGATTCAGTTGGAAAAGAACGAACCCGCCTAACAAAAGGCATTGTTCTGTGTATTCGTGAACTGGCAAAACAGGCAGCTGTTACGCCGGAGGCAAAAGACCTGGCGGCATACATTGCGCTCGCGCTGCAGGCGATCTCGGATGGTATTGATGTGTCTGTGGCCGCATGGGAAAAACGCGATTATTGGGTGAAGGCCGATAAATTCCGCATGGAGTGGATGTGGGCAGGGCAGGCGGCAGAAAAAATGAAGACAGCCGTCCTGACCGATGACTGGGCGGCTGTTGCCGTCCTTATGCCGCAAATCGCCTCAAGATTCAGCAATGTGATCGTTTCAGATAATCACCGCCTGGGCAAACCGTGGGCGGGGGCGTATACCCTGCTGGCGTTCCATCGAAAACTGTAAAAAATAAAATCTCCGAATTCTTTGGGAACTCGGAGATTTTATTTTAGGACTTCTGCAAATTCTTTAAGTGCAGTTGCGTGTTGTTGAGCAGTTCGATCATCATCTCGCGAATGTGCTTGTTAAGGTAATGCGTCTCGAGTGTGGAGAGCGGCAGGAAGCGCGCGCCCGCAACCACGTGAATACAATTTGCCGATCCGCACAGGCAGATGAATGGCGCCTGCATTTCCCATTCTGTGGCGGGATAGAAGAAGGATAGTTCTTCTCCTTTTTCTATATCACGTCGGGCGATCATTAGCATGTTTTCTGTATCAAGCACAACGTTGGGATCACAGGAATGATTCAGGGCGGCGAGTTTGCCGACATGCGTATGCACGTTTCGCCCAATCTGAACCGTGAAGCGATTGGGTTTGTCCATGATGTTTTCGCTGGGCATGGCGCAGATCACGTCACCTTTTTTGTAGGCCTGTTTTGTGATGAGCGTTCGAAATTTGTTCTCTGTTCGGATCGCAAGAGTTTCCATTGTTGTAGTCATTTTTAATTTTCTCCTTCTGTAAAAATTATCATTAAATATATTTTTGTTACCGCAACACACTTTGTAGTATAGCAACAATAAAAATATATGCAAGGTTTAATCGAAACCCAACTGAATATATTAAGGTTGAACTGGAATACAAAGAAAAAATTTAAAATAATTGCGACGAAGAATCGAATCCGTTATAATTTCTCTCCACCGTACATTTTATGTATTGATGTCGTTGCGAACCGCCGCTCTTACATGTTTGCGGTGAAGCAAGCTCGCTTGGAATTGATATACTTCTTGAAGCATGAGATTGCTTCGTCGGGAAGAGCAAAGCCTCTCCTCGCAACGACATTTGTAGGTAAAGAATATAATTTTACAATCAGTGTCATAAAAAAATAAAGTGAGGATAATATGCGTAAAGTTTTATCAGTGTTGAACATTCTTGTCTGTGTATTTTCACTGTATGGTTTTCGGTCCATGCCGCAGGCCTCCGCCTCCGAGGTCGTTATTCTTAATCGTTCCGATCAACCAACATTAAAGATCACTGACGGTGACACGATCCATCTGCAGATAAAACTTTCACAAGCATTGCCGAAGGAAGAGTTGATAACATTTACACTTGGCGAGCAGGGTTCTGTTGTCGGCACCTGTATTATCGCGGCGGAAAAAGATACCTGTCAGACAGAGTCATTCCTCTCGTTGGGGTGGTATTGGGGCGTTGACGGGACGGCGCAAAAAAGCCGGGTAGTGAATGCCCATGACAGTGGAAACAACCCGCTCGGTCAATCTGACGCGCTTCAAGTCCTGCCGCGTCCGGTGGTATTGGTGCATGGATTTATATCCACATGGGATACATGGAAACCTTATCTTGGTCCTGATGGATTTTTGTCGCCGCTGGGGCTGCGTGGATTTGCCGTGGGCGACGGCCAGGTGGACGGGGTGATGGATACGGGTTCATTGACGAAACCGACCGGACGCACAAATTCGATCGCCCAGAACGCTGAAATTGAAGGCCAGTATATCGACGGCGTGAAGAAAGCCACCGGCGCGGAGATGGTTGACCTGGTCGGACACAGCATGGGTGGAATGATCTCGCGTTATTATATTGACCGTGTGATGAAGGAGCGCGACGTAGCCCAATTAATTATGCTCGGTTCCCCGATGGGCGGTTCGGATTGCTCTGTTCTGCCTGCGACGCTTGGCTTTTACCTGCCCGCCTCGATCGAGATCCGCCAAAGCTATATGCAGGGTGTTTTTAATAATCAGATCACCCACCGGCATGGTGTGGAATTTTACGACCTGGGCGGAACGCCGATCCTGGAGCCTTTTAAGTCACCTTGTACGGACGTGCCGAATGATACTGTTGTTTCCTTTGGAAGTATTAATGCGATCGAGTTAAATTCCGAACAAATCGAGGTCATTCATAGCGAATTGACCTATTCCGATTTTGCCTTTGAAAAATTTGTACAGCCATTATTACAAAAAAGCGCCGGAACATTTAATGTCGGCGCTGATCCGAAGCCGACAACTGCCAGGTCAGAATCTTTACAGTTTACGCGGGTTTACAAGGGCAAGGTAGACCAGGGTGGATCAACAGAATTGACGATCAATATTGATCCGAATGTCACCGTGGCTTCTTTTGCGCTATTTGACCCGACTCGTTCTGTAACGGTCAGCGTGGTTGGCGCAAGCGGAAAGGAGATCCCGCTGGACACCGATAAGAATGGATTTGTGCAGGTGGACGACCCTTCATCCATGATCTATCTTGGATATGGTTTTGCGAATCCGAAGGCGGGTCTGTGGCGCGTCACGGTGCACGCATCCGACTCAACTCCGGCAGAGGGAGCTGACTTTGCCGTATCAGTTTATTTTGTCGGCGGGGCGGTTCTGCGAGCGCAGTCGAGCACGTTGATCCCCAAGCTCGGTGAAGAGGTTCAGTTAAGCGCAGAGGTCTCAATGAGCGGGCAAGCGTTGGAGATCAAGCAGGCGCAAGCTGTGATCCGCGACCCGGACGGAAATGTTGAAGTACTTGAATTTCCCGCGGGTAAAAGCATTTCAGCAGTATGGAAGCCGAAAACCCCCGGCGCGCATGGTGTGGATATTATCGTGACAAGCGCAGCCACAGACGGCGCGCCTGTGGAAAGGACCGCTTTTCTATCTGTGGAAGTGCAGCCCAACCCAAGCCAATTCCAGGTGACAGGCAACCTGGTTCTGGTGATTGGATTGGCCGTGTTCGTGCTTGGATTGATCCTTTTTGCTTTTGTGCGGACTTTGCGAAAAGTTGCACTCTTAAAAAAATAAAATCAATAGTTCGCGATTTTATAGTCCATCAGCTTGCTGATGGATGAATCGGCTTTTCTTTTTTTTTCTGTCAAACGGACAGCTAGCTGTCCGACTCCAGAGTCATTAAGACAATCTGTCATCAAAGATGACCGTGCGATTGCGCCCGGCTTGTTTTGCGGCGTATAAAGCCTGGTCGGCACGCAGGAGGAGGCTTTCCACGGTATCGTGCTCTGAGGCGCCGTGGATCGATTGAGCAATGCCGATGCTGATCGTAAGCGTCAGCGGACCTTTGTTCGTATCGAGGCGCATGTCCGCAATGCCGGCATGGATGCGTTCCGCGAGGGGCAGGGCATCCAGCGCGCTGGTCTGAGGCAGGAGGATCACAAATTCGTCGCCGCCATAGCGCCCGATCAGGTCGGCGGAGCGGAGTTTGGCGCAAACCGTTTCAACTGTCAATTTAAGGGCTTCATCGCCAATGGCGTGGCCGAAGGTGTCGTTGATCTGTTTGAAATGATCAATGTCAAAGAACATCATCGAAAGCGGCGGTTGATAACGCATGGCGACTTCGAATTCGCGTTCGGAAAGTTTTAACAAGGAGCGGTGATTATTAATACCCGTCAATCCGTCTGTGCCGGCCAGTGCTTCCAGCTCGGCATTCAATAAGCGGATCTTCTCCTCGGCCTTCCTGCGGGCGGTTATATCGCGGATATTGCATTGGATGACCTTTTTGTTGTCCACCAGATAAACATTACTGATGAATTCAACATTCACCTTGCGGCCATCAAAAGTCTCGAGCGGCAGGTTCTCATAGCGAATATATTGTTTCTGTTGTAGTTCCAGGAAATTATCCTGATTGGCGACAATATCCTTGAAGAAGCCGAGTTCCCAGAGTTCCCTGTCAATGAATTGTTCGCGTGAATAGCCCAGTAATTCGATCAAAAATGGATTCACATCTTTGATCATCCCAGACTCTGCGTCAACGATCAGGATGCCGTCTTTTGCTGTTTCAAACAGGCGCCGATAGCGATTCTCCGATTCAAACAGCAATTCCTCCTTGCGCTTGCGGTCGGTGATATCACGATTGCTTTCACGGCGGCCGAGCCAATGCTTATCTTCAGAATAAACAGTGGTACAAGAATGGGCGATCCAGCGCGTTTCGCCG
Source organism: Candidatus Villigracilis saccharophilus (assembly GCF_016711665.1). Classification (NCBI taxonomy): domain Bacteria; kingdom Bacillati; phylum Chloroflexota; class Anaerolineae; order Anaerolineales; family Candidatus Villigracilaceae; genus Candidatus Villigracilis; species Candidatus Villigracilis saccharophilus. The sequence continues at coordinate 14,901 of NZ_JADJSO010000018.1, read as the reverse complement.
CCGGGGGTGATGATGCGAAAATCAATTTCCAGATCCTGATCCTTTAATTCCCCGCCTGCTGCGCGCTGATGCTCGATCAGGATCGGTTGATCGTCCGGGTGTGTGATCTCCAGCATAAGGTCAGGGTTGGTATTAAACTCAGAGGCTGAGTGACCGCTGATCTGTTCACAGGAAGGGGAATTATATAAGTAGGTTCCATCTGGAGCGCGCCATGCTTCCCAATCATAGGTGAAGTTTGCCACGGTGCGATATTTCTCTTCGCTTGCGCGAAGTTTATTTTCGACCTGCTTTTGTTCAGTGAGGTCGGTTATGACTGCGATCGCGCCGGCATATTTTCCATCAATTTCGCGCGGCGCGCCAGTGATCAGGACATGGGCGATACTTCCGTCTGTACGAATCAGGCGCGATTCATATGTGGATACCTGTCCCTTCATGCGCCGCTTTCTCTGTTCCGATAATACAGCGTTTTCTTCCGGCAAGGAAATGTCAACCGGGCGCCTGCCGATCAAGTCCGCCGGCACATAACCAAACAAGCGCGCATAGGCCGGGTTGACAAATTCGAAGCGCCCGTCTGCGTCTGTGACGGTGAGACCCTGACCCATGACGTTGACGATCTGGGTGGCAAAATCACGCTGGGCCTGAAGATCAATTTCCATTTGCTTGCGCTCGGTGATGTCCTGGTGCGTGCCGAACATCATAAGCGGCTTGCCGTCACTGGTGCGGGTAATGACGCGACCGCGGTCGAGAACCCAAACCCAGCGGCCATCCTTGTGCTTCATGCGGCTTTCAAACTCGTAATTAGGAAGTTCGCCTGCGAAATGCCTTTCCAGCAATTCGCCAGACTGCTTAAGATCCTCTGGGTGGGAAAATTTTTCCCAGGTCTTGATGCTTACAGGCGCAAGTTCATCGAGTGTATATCCAATGATCTGCGCCCACTTTTGATTAAAGGCCGTTTCCCCGCTTTGGATGTTCCATTCCCAGGTGCCAGCTTGAGTACCTTCAAGTATGCTCTCTGCCCGCCAGTGCGCGTGGCGCAAAGCATCTTCCATTTGCTTGCGCTCGGTAATGTCTTGAATCGTGCCCCTTGATATTAAAGGATTGCCTTGCGCATCAAAATCAGTGTCGCAGGCCTCGTGCACCCATTTGACACGGCCATCAGGCATCAACAGGCGGTGGTCCACATGATAGGGTTCGCGGGTCTTGAGTGAGTTCTGGTATTTGTCATTCACCAATGCGCGGTCGTGCGGATGAATGACATTCAAAAAGCCTTCATAACTCGGTTCAATCTGCCCCCGATCAATTTCGAATAAATTATAAATTTCATCGGACCATGTAAGCGTATCGGCGCTCAGATCCAATTCCCAATTCCCAAGCTGCGAGACCGCCTGCGCTCTTTTCAAACCTAATTCGCTTGCCCGGAGTGCGTCTTCAGCTCGTTTCCGGTCTGTAATATCAAAAAAGGATGTGACGAATCGATCGTGGATGAACGGCGACGTGGATATGATAAAGTGACGCCCGTTGAGTGGGCTTGAAAACTCCGTCAGTTGAACGGTCTTGCGGTCTTTGTGTTCATGCCAGAATGCCTGAATGGTCTCGAGGCTCATCCCATACACCTTTGTGGCCAAAGCGCCTATAACCGGACCGCTATAATCTGCGGTTAAATAGAAAGCCTCGTTAACTTCCATCACGCGATAGTCGATCATTTCCCCGTTTTCATCATAGACAATTTCATTCAACGCAACACCTTCATTCAATGTTTCGAACAGGAGGCGGTATTTCTGCTCGCTTGCACGAATCGCGTCCTCCATCATTTTGCGCTGGGTAATATCTTCCTTGATCGCGAGAAAATTGGTGATCTGCCCGAGGTCATTCCAGACAGGAGCAATCATTGCCTTTTCCCAATAAAGTTCCCCATTCTTTTTCTTGTTTTGAAACTCACCCTGCCACTGATCGCCGGATGTGATCGTGTCCCAAAGGAGCCTGTATCCCTGTTCAGTTGTGTATCCTGATTTTAAGATGCGCGGATTGCCGCCGGCGGCTTCTGCCAATGTATAGCCTGTGATCTCGGTGAATTTTGGATTGACATATTCAATGCTGCCATCCACGCCTGTGATAACAATGGAGGCCGGGCTTTGCTCGACCGCGCGCCCAAGTTTGCGGATCTCCTGTTCATCCTTCTTGCGGTCGGTGATGTCGTGTGCCAGGGCGAACATTACTTTGCGATTCCGCCAGACATAGGGTCCGCCCACAATCTCGACCGGGAAAACCGTCCCGTCTTTTTTGCGATGATAGCGCAGCGGAATAAAAGTTGTCCCATCATTGACCGCCTTGACCGTCGCCTCGCTGGAGGCCTGGTGTTCGGCAGTAATGTCATGAATGGTCATGCCGTTCAAAAGTTCTTCACGGCTGTACCCATAGACTTGCTCGTAGGCCTTATTCACATCGAGCAATTGCAGTGTTTCGAGGTCAAAGATGCAGATCGCGTACACCTCGTTATTAAATATAATGCTGTATTTTTCTTCGCTTTCCTTTAATTCGATCGTCAATTCTTTAGCGATCCGCTGCGCGTTGACCTGTGTTCTGAGCACGGAGAGCGCCAGGCCGGCCAGGATTATGGTGAAGCTTGTTCCGCCGGACAATATGAACCAAAAACTGTCATAATCTGCCAAAGTTGACAGCCCGCCCATCTGCGAGAATCGCAGAGTCCAATGATGTCCTTCGAAATCGACCGGGGTCAGCCTGGAAAACTCCGGGGTGGAAGCGGCAAGCGCTTTATCCGCTTCACTCCGGCTGTCAAACAACAAGTTGTCCGTAGAGATCACATCCCCATCGTAGACATGCAAGTGATAATGTTCGCTCCCCTGTTGGGCTTCCCAATTCCTCAAGGTGCCGCGCATCAGGTCGGTCATGCGGTAGGGACTGTAGACCCAGCCGATGATCGCAGCGCGGCGCTGTTCAACGGTCTCGATCGGCAGCCCTTTGCGGTAGATCGGCACATACATCAAGGTGCCGGCCTGTACATCCTCGTTGGTCTCCTGTACCAAGGTAACCTTCCCGGAGAGCACGGCCGTATTTTCGTCCCGCGCCTGTTCCATCGCCGCGCGGCGCACGGGTTCTGAGAACATGTCGTACCCAAAGGCGCGCAGATTGCGGCCTGTAAAAGGTTCAAGATAAATAATAGAGGAATAGATCCCGCGATCGCCCTCAGGGCGGACCGTGTACTGCGGAAACCCTTCGTCTCGAATTTGCTGGATGTGCTGATCGAGTTGTTCAGGCGGAATCAAAAGCGCGAATCCGACTCCCTGTATGCCGGGCAACTGTTCTTCGATGCGGAGCTGCTCGATGAAGATGTGCCATTCCTCACGTGTGACAGTACCAGACGATTCAAGAAGCGCCGCGCCGCTGAATAAGACCTGGGCGCTGGCGGCGAGACGGTCCGCGATGTTGTGTTGTATCTCGCTGCTGATAAAATCGAATTCGCGTTCCGCGGCACGCTCCACTTCTGATTTTACATAAAGCGATGCGAGCGCAGTGATGGTCATGCCAAGGATCAGGAATCCAAAAACAAGCCAAAGATTGCGCGGACCCGTGCCGCGAATAAATTCTGAGGCGCGGAAATGCCAGGTTGATGATACAGGCTTAGCCATTCTGGAGTTGGTTTTAGTCTTGAGCATAGTTATTTTTTTAAGGCGTTATCGGCAATGCATACCAGGCACGGGCATGCATTGCGCTTGTTATCTGCCACACAGCACATAGACAAAAACATGTGACTTTAGAGATTTTCTTCGAAGCTCTCTGGGGTCTTTGCGGCAAAAATTGGAGAGTGGTGCACAGGAACGTAAAAACAAATGAGGTGTTATCCTCTACACAGAATGTTCGGAATGGTGCGCACCAATACCTAGCATACCATTTTATAGGTGAATACGTACTTAAAAGGAGATTAAAAATGACAGAAAACAATTCGTTCTTTGAGCGGCCCAATGTACTTAATGAAACCATTCAAATTGGGACAGGCATCCCGTTTGCGTTTGAAAGTGTGACAAACACAGCGCTCGGAATTGGCGGCGCATACGGCACCTGGGGCGATAGTTATGATAACGCGCGGCTGCGAGACCTGGTCTCTTATCGACGGGGGGAATATCTGCAAGATGCGGACGTAATGAACCTTTCAGAGCTGGGATTTCTCAGCCGGCATCATATTCAAGATCTAAATGACGCGGATCACCTTGAACTTGAGGTACAGATCGGAGCGCGGATGCTGCGCGAGGCGGCAAAGGCAAATCAATGGAATCCTGAGGATGTGGATGCCGTGTTGATCGGAATGAGCGGACCCGTCTCACATGACTACGTTCCATTGATCTGTGAGCGAGCGGGGATCTCAAGCAAGGCATTAAAAGTAAGCGTCCATAAAGCCTGCGATGGTTCGGTGGGCAGTTTGAACCTCGCGCTTAATCCACGGCTGGGACGCAAGGGTTCCATGAACATCGCCGAGGAATTAAAAGGCAAAAAGGTATTGCTGGGCGGTATTGAAGGTCTGAGCCGCTTCACAAGCAATTCACGCGATAAGTACGCCCTGCAATTATTCGGTAATGCGGCCGGTATTATTGGCGTAGTACCAGGTGAAACATTCAAGTTCCTGGTCGGCAAGGACCACGAAGCATTTGACGACGAAGGCGTGCTGGCAGTCCATATGTATTATCCGCACTCACGGCAGGAGGAAAACGGATCGAAAGTGGAGATCACGCAATCCGACCCGGGGCATATCCGCGTGGCGGGATTGATGCACGAGCCTGAGCATGGCGGACCGATCGCGATGGCCGGCCCGATGGGCATGGTCAAGTTATTTGTGCGCACGGGCGTGAAAGTGGTGACGGATGTGTTCAATGAGTATGCTGAATTAATGAATAAATTAGGGACACCGGAAAAGAAAATTTCGGTCGGCATTGTGCATCATGCCAATTATAAGATCAATCAACTTAAGGCGAAGCAATTGCAGGGACTGGGAATCGAATTCCCGATGCCGTGGCTGGTGAGTGATTTTGGGAACGTGAGCGCGGCGAGTAATATGATCGTTTTCCTGCGCCAACTGCCGAAGATCAAGGCGGGCGATAATGTGCTGTTCGACGGGTTTGGGGCTGGAACTTATTACGATGTGCTGGCCGCGACGATGGGGGCGTGAGGGAAAGGATGAATGATGAAGGATGAATGATGAATTTTACTGTGGTCTCGATACGCTCCTCGAAGACCACTCTTTTTATTAACTACCCGCCCACAATCTCCAGACGACAAGGAGATTGCTTCGCCGCAACGAACGCGGCTCGCAATGACATGATTATAATAATGCCAATTGCAGGGCGGGTTTTTTCCCTTCAAATAAAACATAGGGGGCGGCGCGTTCGGCGATGATGCCCAGTTTTTTTAGCGCGGAAAGATCGCGCAGTTTATTTAATTTTCTCGCATTGAGGATCGCGTCAGCGCCTTTCAGGCCAATGCCGGGAATACGAATCAACTCATGTTTGCCGGCTTTGTTGATCTCAAGCGGGGTGTTTGCCAGATACATTTGCGCCCAGGCTTGTTTGGGGTCGGCGTTGAGAGGCAGGTTGTTGAAGCTGGTAAACGGCAGGTCTTCAAGGTCAAAGCCGTAATCACGCAAGAGAAAGGACGCCTGATATAAGCGGTGTTCGCGCATGGGGTCAACGGCAGGTTTGTTTTCAAGCGGGGTATCGCGAATGGGATGAAAGGCTGAAAAGTAGGCGCGCTTCAAACGCACGTTTTTGTTCAACCAGCTTGTGACCGTCAATAACTCAAGATCGCTTTCATCTGAACCGCCGGCGACAAACTGCGTGACCGTGGAAGGCCAGCGGTTATTCCAAAATTTATAGGCAGGGACTGTTTGACGGATCTCTTCGACCCACTTGAGAGGTTGTAATAATTCTTCGATGAAGATCTTGTGCGGCGCAAGTCTTGCCAACCGTTCCGTGTTGGGCGCTTCCAGATTGACCGAGACACGGTCTGCCAGTTGCATGGCGCGATAGACTTGATCTTTCTCCGAGCCGGGCATGACCTTTAGATGAAGGTACCCGCGATATTTATATTTTTTGCGCAGGATATCTGCCGTGTCGAGGAGTTTGTCCATCGTGCGGACACCGCCGCCCGCGATCCCCGAGCTGAGGAAAACGCCTTCAGCGGCTCCGCTCTGGTTGAGTTTGTTGAACAGCCCGGCAAACTCATCCGGCTTGAATGTGGCGCGCCGGAAATCACGCCCCGCGCGGAATGGACAATAGAAACAATCGCGCTCACAGGCGGAGGAGAGCAGAGTCTTGAGGAGCATGATCTTCTGTCCGTTGGGGAGCTGGGCGGGATGCACAAAGGCTTGATCCTTTTCCTTCGGACTGTAGCAGGTTGGGGCGGAGGCCGTGACGCGCGGTTCCCCGTCCGCTTCAAATGTCATTTGAGAAGATAACGCCTTGAGAGTATCGATTGAGTCCATAATTCTATTTTAGAACATTTGGTCTATTCCATCAAGGGGGAATTTGTGGAATAATGGCGGGAATTAACCCGTACCTTTATGCCATAGACAGTGTTTACCATACATACTTCTCACAGATCGACTCTCGAAAGGGAGGGGAGGATGCTATCGCGGACGATATACACTTGATCTTCGTAAGTTCAGTTTCTTGATGTAATAAAAAATCACACAAGGAGAATTACGAAAATGGCAGATAAAAGTCACGCGCACGACAAGCAAGTCCTGCATAAATTGGGGTATGCGCAGGAGCTTTCCCGCCGCATGAGCGGTTTCTCAAATTTTGCAATTTCTTTCTCGATCATTTGTATTTTAGCCGGTGGTATTTCCGCTTTCCCCGCCGCGTTCAATGCCCTTGGTTCTGGCGGCGCTGTATTGATCTGGCTGATCGGCGGCGTGCTCGCCATGAGCGTGGCTGTAGGCATGGGACAGATCGCTTCATCCTTCCCGACCGCGGGCGGCCTGTATCACTGGAGTTCCCACCTCGGCGGGAAATTCTGGGGCTGGATGACCGCCTGGTTCAACCTGATCGGTTTGATCTGCGTGGTCTCTTCCGTGGATGTGCTGCTCTACACCGTATTCTTCAAAGACCTGCTGCTCGGCACCGCGCTTGGTGTGGATGTTTCCGGTTTTGGAATTTGGCATCAGATCGTCTTTTTGATCTTCGCCCTCGGCACACAAGCCGTTCTGAATCACTACTTCATCAATGTCACCACCAAACTTACCGACTGGAGCGGCTACATCATCCTCGGTTTGACCGTGATCTTGATCGTCACCCTGTTTGCGTTCAGCTCCGTGCCCCTGGATTTCACCCGTTTATGGACCTTCCAAAACGTAACCGGTGACGCTGGCGGCGCAGTGGTTCCGTTCCGCACCGAAAGCGTTGCCTTTGCCTTCCTGCTTGGCCTTTCGTATGTGTGCTATACCATCACAGGCTTTGACGCCTCGGCCCACACTTCTGAAGAAACACAAGACGCGCAGGTAAACGTGCCGAAGGGCATGTGGACCGCCGTGTTCTGGTCCTGGGTCTTCGGTCTCATAGCGGTTGCCGCCTATGTATTGACCATGCCGAGTCTCGAAGAAGCCGCCGCCGCTGGCTGGGGTTCGTTCTTCTATATGTGGAGCGCCTCCAACATGCCGAGCTGGTTAAGCATTTTCCTGGCCGTCGGCATGGTAATTGTCAACTACATCTGCGCCCTGGCAGGTCTTACCTCCACTTCGCGCATGATGTACGCCTTTGCGCGTGACGGCGGCTTGCCCGCCTCGGCCGCCCTGGCCAATGTCAGCCCTGTATACCGCACTCCCGGAACCGCGGTTTGGGTATCTGCCATATTTGCATTCGCAAGCACATTGTATGCGCCTGCCTATCTCATTCTGGCTGTGGCTTGCGCCGTGTTCCTTTATATCTCCATGGTTATGCCAATTGCGGCTGGCCTCATGTCTGAAGGCACTGCAAAATGGAAGGAAAAGGGTCCGTTCCATCTTGGTAGTTTTTCCAAGCCCAATGCGGTGCTCGCGATCATCTTCGGTATCGTGCTGGCGATCAGCGGTTTCTTCCCACCCAATGAGAAAGTCTTCTACTTTACGATCGTCTTTGTCGTTGCCCTGTGCGGCCTTTGGTCCAAGAAGACTGCTCCTGTTGGCATTGGAATTGCCGTCGTCGGTTTGCTGTTGGGTTTCCTGCCCGTTTCCGATACGAATGTTTTGCATTTCCTTATCCCCACGGCGACCACCTCCTACATTGCCATCGGCGTTGCCATCGTAGCTGCGGCGATCACCTTCGCCACTGGCGGTGAAGACAAGCGCTTCGAAGGCGTGCCCGAAGGCGATAAGATCAAACAGAACCAGGCAAAGATCGCCGAGATCGAAAAGAAATACGGCGAACATTAAGATATATTCCCTTTTGCAGTATAAAAGCGGTATCTCGAGAGGGATGCCGCTTTTATTTTTCATGAAATCTTTAGGAGCGATGGATACGGATTCGGATAGAATTTGACCTTAATGGACAAGGGGATGGAACCAAATTTGATCAACAGGATAAGCAAGGTGCTGTATGAATGTGCATTACATGACCACCAGGGCGAAACGTTATATGATAACCACCATTACCCTTTGGCTGATGGTGGTCACGGCGTCCGCATTTTGGAATGTGAGACAGGCAGATACGAGCAACCTTGAAACTTATTTGGAAAATGGACGCTCACTATTTAATTTGATCGTCACCATGCGCGAATGGAACTCACAGCAGGGCGGACTTTATCTGCCGGTCACAAACAACATCCAGCCCAACCCGTATCTGGATGTACCCAACCGTGACGTGACCACAACCAGCGGCCAGAAACTAACACTTGTCAACCCGGCGTATATGACGCGCCTGATCGGGGAATTGGCCGCCACGAAAGACCATGTAAAATTTCACATCACGAGCTTGAAGCCGATCCGCCCTTTGAACGCGCCCGCCGATTGGGAGGCTTCCGCCTTAAGCGCGTTCGAACAAACAAGTCAACAGGAATATTACGCATACAGCGGGGAAGGAAACTCACAAGTATTTCGCTATATGGCTCCATTATATGTACAGCAGAGCTGCCTGAAATGTCATGAGAAACAGGGGTATAAACTGGATGAAGTCCGCGGTGGAATCAGCATATCCTTCCCGGTGAATATTCAACCGCACTGGGCGATCATCATCAGTCATATCCTGATCGGGCTGGTTGTGAGCGGCCTGGTATTTTTTTATGGAAGAAAATTAGACCTGACCCTGCAAACCATGGAAGAACTTTCCAATGTGGACGGATTGACCGGCATTCGCAACCGCCGCTACTTTGACGAGGCGTTGGACAGGGAATTTTCATACTGCCTGCGAAATAATCCGCCCCTGTCTGTTGCCATCTGTGATATTGATGAGTTCAAAGCCTATAACGACGCATACGGACATCAAGCGGGAGATGATTGTCTTAAGCGTGTGGCGCAAGCGCTTGGCGAAGTACCCAGGCGTCCCGGCGACCTGGTGGCCAGATACGGCGGCGAGGAGTTTTGCGTTATCCTGCCAACGACAGACGCGGCAGGCGCACTGCTGATAGGGAATTTGCTCAAGTCCAAGGTCGAGGCATTGCAGATCCCGCACAAACTAAACAAGGTCAGTCCATTTGTAACGATCAGCGTCGGGCTTGCCACGTATCAAGGCGACGAACTGAACAAGACCGCGCTGATAAACAAGGCGGACCTGGCTTTGTATCAGGCGAAACACAGCGGTAAAAATATTGCCATATTATTTGATGAGTTTTCAGACGCCAATACGAATTGAACCCTTTTCGACGGAAAGGGAAAAGAAGAACGGAGAAAATGAAAATTATGAAATATCTGCTTGGCATTGATCAAGGCACGACGCAAACAACAGCAGTCATTGTGAATGAACTCGGTGAAATGCTGGAGAAAAATTCGGCGCAATTGCCGGCGCGATTTCCGCAGGCGGGCTGGGTGGAACAAGACCCGGCCGATATTATCCGCACTGTGAAGGAAGCCTGCGCGCCCCTGCTTGATAAATATGAAATTTCCGCGGTTGGATTTGACAACCAGGGCGAGACCTTTGTGGTGTGGGACAAGGACACGGGCGAGCCGGTCACTCCGGCCATCGTCTGGCAGGACACGAGAGGGGAATCGGTCTGCAAGGCACTCGCATCCAACGTGGACGCGGAGCTGCTGCGCCACAAGACGGGGCTGCTGCTCGACAGTTATTTCTCCGCACCGAAGCTCAAGTGGGTATTTGAGAATTATCCCGAGATTCGCAAGCAAGCGCATGAAGGAAAGTTAAAATTCGGCACCACCGAGACCTGGGTGATCTGGTCGTTGACACAAGGCAGACTGCACATCACTGATCCATCCACCGCTTCACGCACATTATTATTCGATATGAACAAATTCGAGTGGGACGAAGACTTGCTGAAATTATTTGATGTTCCAAGAAGTATGCTGCCGGAAGTGAAACCATCGGCGGGATATATTGGAGATGTGGATTTTGGCAATGGAAAGCCTTTGCCATTGCACGCACTTCTTGTAGATCAACAAGCCGCCCTATTCGGTCAGGCATGTTTCAACGCGGGCGAGATGAAATGCTCGTTTGGGACGGGCAGTTTTTTGTTGATGAATATTGGTGATAAACCAAAATTATCCAGCAACGGTCTGCTCACCACGGTCGGCTGGAATTTTAATGGACAAACCGCTTACGCCTTCGATGGCGGGATCTTTGTGACGGGCTCGGCGGTGCAGTGGCTGAGAGATAATTTAAAAGTCATTCCAGATTCGGCATCAAGCCATCAGGCTGCGAAGCGCTCAACGGATTCAGGCGTGGTGGTCGTGCCCGCGCTGCAGGGACTGGCTGCCCCGCACTGGCGGACAGACGTGCGCGGCGCGATGTTCGGACTCAATCGCAGTACCAGTTCCGATGATATTGTGCGCGCCACGCTGGATGGAATCGCGTGCCGAGTTTACGAAGTGGTGACTGCCATGTCGCAAGATTTAGGCAAAGCGCCACCGCACCTCAAAGTGGACGGCGGACCTTCGGGGAATCCATACCTGATGCAGATGATCGCAGACCTGTTAAATCTTGAAGTGCGAGTCTCGGCGGCGTTGGAAGCCACTGCAATTGGAATAGCCAATCTTGCAGGCGTTTCAGCGTTAGGAACCTCCTTTGATGAGTTGTCGGCGAATTGGAAATCGGAGACCAGTTATTTGCCGAGAATAAATGAAGAAGAAAGAAGCAAGAAGCTGGCGCAGTGGAACAAGGCGGTTGAGGCTGTAAAGGGATTTCATGCTTAATTGATGTGATTGCGAGGAAGGTGTTCTCCCTGGCAGCACCCGCCACAGGGCAGGTGTCCTGACGAAGCAATCTGTTTGGTAATATTGAGATTGCTTCGGGCAAAAGGCAGAGCGCCCTCGCAATGACATAATCGAGAAAATATGACAAAAATATTTGATGTTGCAGTGATCGGCGCGGGCGCGGTTGGGTCTGCCATTGCGCGTGAACTCTCGCGCTATGATCTAAAGGTTGCACTGGTGGAGTCCAATTCTGATGTTGGGATGGGAACGTCCAAAGCCAGCACAGCCATCTGGCATACGGGATATGACGCGAAGCCGAATTCGCTCGAGGCGAAATTACTCAAGCGCAGTTACAAGCTCATGCAGGAATATCTGCCCGAGGCGAATATCGCCCATGAATTGCTGGGCGGATTGCTGATCGCATGGAATCAGGATCAATTTGAAACCCTGCCCAAGTTATTAAAACAGGCGCACGATAACGGCGAGATGGATGTGCGCATCATCTCTGCCGAAGAGATCCATCAACGCGAACCGCATATCGCGAAAGGCGCGCTGGGCGGACTGTTCGTGCCGGGGGAGGGGATCCTGTGCACATTCGGGGTTCCGCTCGCGTTCGCGTATCAGGCTGTGTTGAATGGCGTGGAGTTGTTCCTGAATTTTCAGGTGAATGGTCTCGATACATCCCGTGAAGATCACACGGGATTACTCGACCAGCAGGGGAGAGAGATCAAGGCGAGATACATTATCAACGCGGCGGGATTGTATTCAGACGAGATCAATGCCCATTTTGGAAAGAGCAGTTTCACGGTCACGCCGCGACGCGGACAGTTGATCGTCTATGACAAGATGGCGCGCCCGCTGGTCAAGCATGTACTTTTGCCCGTGCCGACATCCATCACGAAAGGCGTGCTGATCAGCCCCACGGTGTATGGAAATATCCTGCTCGGACCGACCGCCGAAGACCTGCCTGATAAATCGGCAACAGAGACAACGGAAAGCGGTTTGAAGTTTTTGCTGGAAAAGGGAAAACAGATCCTGCCGCAGCTCTTGGATGAAGAAGTGACCGCGACCTACTCCGGCTTGCGGGCTGCCACAGAGCACAGCGATTATCAGATCGAGATGGACGCGGCGCAGCGCTATTTGTGCCTGGGCGGAATCCGCTCAACGGGCATTTCAGGCGCGATGGGCATCGCCGAGTACGGCGTGGAGTTGTTAAGCGGCGCGGGGCTTGAGTTGAAATTGAAGGATGAATTCAGAAAAGTCAAACTGCCAAGTATTGGTGAGGCAGGGATACGACCGCATCAGGACGCGGCGATGATCGCGCAGAATGCCGCCTACGCGGAGATCGTCTGTCATTGCGAGAGGGTCTCGCGCGCCGAGTTGATGGATGCCATGCGCGCGCCGATCGCTGCCACGAGTCTTGATGCGCTACGACGGCGCACACGCGCTTCGCAGGGGAGATGTCAGGGATTCAATTGCCACGCGGCGCTGGTCAAGACTCTGGAGTCGGGGAGCTTGCTCCCCGAAAGAAACCGACAGGTAGCTGTCGGACTCCAACTTAATCGGGAGGTTGCTTCGCAAAGAGCGCTCGCAACGACATGTGATGTGTTGATCGTCGGGGCGGGTCCGGCGGGACTTGCGACCGCGATCGAGTTGAAGAAGCAGGGCATTAAAAATATTCTGGTGGTTGACCGCGAGCCTGAAGCCGGCGGGATGCCGCGCATGTGTCATCATACCGGTTTTGGACGTGCCGATCTGTGGCGCATGTACTCAGGTCCGCGCTACGCGAGATATTATCGCGAACTCGCAGAGAAGCATGATGTGGAGATCCGCACATCTACGACGGTCGTGGGGTGGAATACCCTCACCCCAGCCCTCCACCCTTCGGGCACTATGTCGCGGGGGGAGAGGGGGCATAAAATGAGCTTTACTTCGACGGGCGGGCTGGGAGAGATCGAAGCGCAGGCAGTTGTACTGGCGACGGGTGTGCGTGAACGCCCGCGCGCGGCGAGGATGATCCCAGGCACACGTCCGCAGGGAGTTTATACAACAGGCTCACTGCAAAGGTTTGTGTATCAGGAGCATTTAGCGGTCGGTAAACGCGCGGTGATCGTCGGCGCGGAGCTGGTGAGTCTCTCGGCGTTGATGACGCTCCAGCATGCAGGCGTACAGTGCGTGATGATGACCACGGAAGAAAAGTCTCACCAAATCGAATTCCCCTACATCGTAATGAAGTGGGCGGTGGCGGACATCCTGACGCGCACACCGATCCTTGCCAATACCCGAATATCGAACATCTTCGGGCATAAGCGGGTCGAGGCGATCGAGTTGACCGATTCCAATGGGCAGACGCAGCAGGTCGAATGTGACACGGTCATTTTCACTGGAAACTGGATCCCCGAAAATGAGATGGCGCGGCTCGGCGGTTTGAGCATTGATCCGCTCACGCGCGGACCGAAAATTGACGCGAGTTTTCATTCCTCGGTCAGCGGAGTTTTCGCGGCAGGCAATCTACTGCGCGGCGTGGAGACCGCCGACCATTGCGCCATTGAAGGGATGAAGGCAGGCAGGGCAATCGCGATGTATTTGAGAAAGAAACAGGGCTGAGCGCAGGGGGCAGTTTTGTACGGTTTTCTCAAAGCAGCTAAGCAAGTTCTTTTTTAGCGGCGTGTTGGGAATGCGAATTCAGCGAATTAGCGAATGGCACGAATAATTCTTTTGAAAGTTGGGGGTTGTAGGGAAAGGAATGGGGGTAAAATTTGGTTTAGCGGTGGAAATGGTATGGTGAGATTTCCAGCGATGACAGGTTGATGTTTGTGTTGTAGATAGTATGTTATACAGTAATATTTGTGTATATCCACCCAAAATGGAATCTTATACACAGATTCTGCTGGTTAAATCATAGTTGGGCGCTTAAGGATGTAGGATCGGCAAAATGAACTTCCTATTCAAATATTTTGCAAAACAAATTGTTGTCAATGTACATCCATCAAAGTTTATTTTTACTTGTTCAAAGGATAATATAAATTTTTCGATTGAAACTTTTGTGTATATAGATAATGGCAAGTCAAAATCTGAATTCATCGCCATTGGAAATGAACTTCCAAGCAATCAGCTTACAAAACCAGACATCTATCGTATCAATATATTTGATTTGAATGAGCCTTTGCCGCCTAGAACCACTTTTAGTAGAGCTGATTTAATCCAGGTTATTTTTCAATATTCAATTGGCAAGATTTATGAAAATGATTTTCTGCCGACTCTACGGCCTGTAGTTTTTATTCTCGGTGCAGACGGATTCACAAATTATCTTGCGAATCCGAGAGATGAATTAAGAGTTGCGGCAAAAAATGGTGGCGCAAAGGTAGTAATTTTTGATAAAACAGATTTGTAGAACTTTTTAGTTACAATAGTTGGCGGCAGTATTAAGTTCAAAACCGTCTTGCAAAATGCGGCCAACAAAGCGTGAGGTGACCGCCCCCTCCGTCCTACGGACACCTCCCCCAATTGAAGATCACAATTGGAGGAGGAAGATCGGCGGTGGAAATGGTATGGTGAGA
>NZ_JADJSO010000017.1:0-114352 GCF_016711665.1 Candidatus Villigracilis saccharophilus | reverse complement strand
CATTGTGCTCTTCGTAATCATAAATACCTTCAACCTGGACACTATTAAGATCGGTCTGGTTACGATACCGCGCCTGCCAGTGGAAGCGCGCTATCAATCCCTGGCGGCGGTATTTGGAAGTAATCCGCAGAACGGAATGGCAAACAACTTGGCGATCATGTTCAAACTGCTCTGGCAGCAAGAGGATGATTTCCTCTGGAATTTTGTTGAGCCCTTCGGCTATTTTTACAAAGTGACTTTCCCGCTGATATTCATCGGTTTCATTTATTTAATGACCTCCCTCAAGAAATCAAAAGAGACCGTTTATGAGCATTGGCTTTTATTTTCGTGGATCAGCACATCGCTGGCCATTGGGATCATTCATCCGGTCAACTTGACGCGGCTCAACCTGATCTTTACACCGCTATTATTTTGTCTGGCTATTTGCCTGCTTGAATTTGACAAACTTAATAAATATGTAACGCCGATCGCGCTTTTTTCGGTGTCGGTTGGATTTGTCTTTTTTACTCTGGCCTATCACGGAGAAAGCTATCAAAAGCCGGCCGCTGAAGCTTTCAACGCGGGGATCCTCCCATCCATTGAATACGCGGGCGAGAATCACAATTCCATTATTTGCATTTCAGAGCAGACCCGCTTTGCCTACATTTACACGCTCTATGTGACCAAACTCAAGCCTTCGGAATATTTGGATTCGCTCGAATGGCTTCTACCGGAGGCTCATCCATTGGACCCGTCTAGGTCCCCAAGAGTCCTGGGGATGTTCAGATTTAGAATGTCGGACTGTGTTGAAGATGACGGCGCTGTTTACGTTCTAAAATTAAAAGAGGAGCCCCCCAATTTCAACATCAATTACAAAACCAAAAGATTCAATAAGTATCAAGTTTTTCTGCCAAAGATAGATCCATAATCTGGCCGTATGGAATCTCATACACTCAAGGAAAGGTATTGTTTCCTCAAGATGTAGGAAACCACGCCTGTATTAATCAGTGCGGCTGCCATGACAAAACCCGTCGAGGCATTCAAAATAAAAACGGAATAAGACAGGCCGGAAATGATCTGATATAGAATTGGCACGAACCACATTTCAGGCACAAAAATAATAATCGCAAAAGAGAAAACATCCGCG
The DNA here is from genome assembly GCF_016711665.1 of Candidatus Villigracilis saccharophilus. Lineage (NCBI taxonomy): Bacteria > Bacillati > Chloroflexota > Anaerolineae > Anaerolineales > Candidatus Villigracilaceae > Candidatus Villigracilis > Candidatus Villigracilis saccharophilus. The sequence continues at coordinate 113,226 of NZ_JADJSO010000017.1, read as the reverse complement.
GGATAAAAATAGCGGTCATGCATTTTGGGCAAGACAAACGGCACAAGCACAAGCGAAGTCAGCGCCAGAAGCATGATCCTGCGATCATCATATATGACCTTGCCTGCCAGTTCACCCAGCCCCATATACACATGGCCAGAACAAAACCCCCATCCCCATCCAGACGCCGGCATCATAAAAAGTGTCCGGGACAAAAGTATATAAATTTGGCACGCTCATGGATAGACTTCGGAATTGTCCCACCTGGCCGATATAAATAGTTAATATGCTCTCCCAGCTTCTACCAATCCAGACCGCGGGAAGCGCCGCAACAGCGTACGCCGCAGGCACAAGCAGAAAGTGATACCAGCGGATCAATCCTTTCAGGAATAGAATTCCAAGAAAAGGCAGAAAAAATATGGATTGGGATTTAATTGAAAAAGCCGCGCCAAACATAATAAGCGCCCAAAACGGTATTTCCTTCAGCAGAAAATACGCACAGAGCAATAAAAAGGAAGTGTATAGGCTTTCAATTTGCCCCCAACCGGAGCTATTAAACATGATGGTGGGGAGTGAAAAGAAAACCGCTGAAAACAGATATGGCATATCATCCTTAAATTTCAGGCGCGCCATCAAGAAAATCGTGAAAGCGGAAATGAAATCGAATAGAGTCGGTATGATCTTGATGGCCGTAATAGAATCGATCCACTCTGAGAACAATCTGGATATCCACAATAAATATAAATAGGCGGGCGGATAGTTTGAAAAGTTGCCGTTGGCCAGGCTTACGATCCCTCTCTTATAAAAGTGCTGATACCAATCCTGTAGAATTACCACATCCTCATTCGACAGGCCGTAAATACGATAACGGATCAGGAGCGACAAGCAAAACAATAGAATGCTTAAACACAGCATTGGTCGTTTTCTAATACTCCTCATCGCGTCTCCAAAACTTGAAATATTTTGCCCATTATAAACGGCGCGCCAGCCACATGAGCATGATATGGGGAAAACTACCCGCCCAGCAAAAAATCCCCGCCTTCCATCACGCCTTGCGTGATGACCTGCACGGACTCGGACGCGGCCAAATCCCCCAGTTCAAACGACTTCAATCTTGTCTGCGTGCTTCGGACAGACGGCTCAAGAAACTCACCGAAAGGCAGCGATGTTTTAAATAATTGGTAATAAAGGAATCTGCGCGCATTGCGTTTGAATTCAAGCGGAACATCGATCACATCCGCCGCCAAAAAAACCTTCATCTTACTTCTTACATCCTCAATCGTCTGCGGAAAGAACACCGTGGGATACTGTGTAAATCTCGCTCTGCCTGCGCACAATACCGCTGCGCCCATGATGGACGCTTCGAGACCAATCGTTGAGTTATAGACCATTACGAATTTGGATCTTAAAATCAACTCATACGAACTGAGCGATTCCTTCGGGCTGACAAAAACGACATTCGGTTCTTTATCCACCTGTGGCTTGCCACCCAACCTTCGACAGTCTCGCGGCTGGCTTTGCGGACACGGGTTTCATCAGGATGTGCACGAATGACGAATAAGGTTTCTGGGTGTAAACGAAATTCCTCCAGCGCCAGATCCAGCCAGTCGAACATATCCTCAAAGACCGTATTGGCGTGTGTTTGGCTGGTATCAAAGATGACGTTGGTAAAGATGGGGACGATCTGCTTGAAGTCCGCGGCTTTTCGCAAAAACGACTCGTCGAGTCCTTTCATATCCGCCCAGAATTTGACACCCGCCATCGTGAAGTCGCCTTGAAAGCGCCTGGTGAGATAGGCATCGAGCCTGGAATTTTGCTCGGAGTTCAATTCAAATTGATCGGGGATGTGGATCGGGTAAGCAGTCGCTTCACCTTCGGTAAAGTAGGCGGTCGCAGGCTGTAAACCAACTTCATGGGTGATGACGCGCAATCCGCGCTTTTGGGCGACGTAGCGCGCTGTCGCTTCGGGGAAGAACTGCCCATTGAAAACAACAACCGCCCAAGGCTGGATCTGATCGAGCAGTGCGTCAAATTTCTGCGCCACGTTCCACGCAGACAAAATATATTCACGTAAAAGATAACGAGTCGATTCATCATCGCTCAGATGGTGGATCCTCAGCACCCACCTCAATCCGGGCAGACACAAAGCGCCAAGGGGAAGATCGTGAAATATAAATTTTGATAACTGTTCGACATCCAGACCAGAAATTTCTTTTTCCAGTTCGGGGTCACGTTGAAGATCGAACCAGTTAACGCTGGAAGTTTGCACAATTGAACGGCTCAACGCCTGAATGTTTTTATACAACACCTTCGACTGCATCACGCATGATTTGCACGGCATTCCCTTATGCGGATCATCACGGTTCGTGCCAAGCACACATTTGCTCAAACCTGAATTGCAGGCAAAGTAAACAACAGGGATGCCCTGCAAGCGAAATGCCCACGAAACCAACAGGTGAAACCCGCTGTTCCACGAGAGATCGTCAATGCCGGTGGATGCCTTAAAGAAGATAACAGGCGCACCATTTGGCTGGGATTCCTTGCGGGCAATCTCACTAGCCACAGACATGATCTTGAGGTTATTGAGCCTGCGGACAAGTCCGCGTTTGATGCGTTGGGTAAAGAATTCCTTCATCCCGACCTACCAATCATTATTTTTTTCATAGCCTAATCTTTCCAGCAAATCACCTGACACATCAATAAATAGCTTTTTATGTTCCTCGGTAAAGTGTTGTTTCCATCCGCCAGTCTTCCCTGAGCGGAAGGTATGACTCTTCTTCGGTTGGATGGCATCCGTCAAAACAGATAATGCCTTCTCGCGCGGAGTTGGAATCTTATAACCAGTTTTCTCCACTTCATCTAGCATTGCATTCAGGGTGACATCGCGGTTATTGATCAAATCTTCAAAGCGGATGCACATTACATGTTTTTGTTCGAGCCATTGAAAGACGCCTTCATATCGCTGCTTCACGCTGACCATTTTAAATTCGTCTTTATCAATGCCGGTAATCGCGACATTTAATCTCGCGCCGAAATCAGGAAGCGAATTATAGTAATCGTGCATTCCGTGGTCACCGTGCATATCAGTCGCAAAGAACACTTGTGAAACGAGCATATCTCTCGGGTCACGATAAATAAAATAGTTGACGCGACCTCCTTCCGTTAAGAAGGATGTGTTCTCTTTGGTCGCATCCACATATCCCCAGCCGATGACTCCGTTTGGCACACGCTTCAAGTCCGTAAGGATTTCTTCCGTACTGCGCCTGCCACCTTCATATTTAATAGTACGGATCGGGTCCGCAGCCACATACCTATATGGCATGATCTGCGTAAAGCCGTTCAGGATTTGCAATAATAAATGCGAGCCGCTCTTCGGTTTAGAGTTTCCAAAGACGGGCGCCGCATCATTGAACGAAAATCGCTTCCAGCGCAAAATGGCTTGAGCGGTTTTCCCAGCGGGGCGCAATGTACGGCGGATTTTTTGTTTGAATGCCATGAGTAAAAATTTACCACAAAGGAACACGAAGGAAAAACCTTAGTGGCCCTTTGTCTCCTTTGTGGTTAAAAAACTATTCGTTAACGACTCTGCGGAGCTTCTTCATTGAACCCTTTTCGGATTCGTAGACTTTCTTCACGCCATCACCAAGACCAGCTTCAGTCACGCGGATATATTTCACGAGACGTTCAAAACCGCCTGGTTCAACAGACGCCGCCTGATCACTGCCCCACATCGCACGATCCAATGTAATGTGACGTTCAATGGAAGTCGCGCCAAGAGCGATCGCAACGGCTGAAGGCACGAGTCCAACTTCGTGGCCTGAATAGCCAATGGGATTATTCGGGAATTCCTTGCGAAGCGTTTCGATCATGCGGAGATTTAATTCTTCAGGCTCGCATGGATAGGTGCTGGTGCAGTGCATAATGACGAGGTTATCTTCCCCGACAGCGTTCACGCCCGCATGGATCTGTTCCATTGTGGACATGCCCGTTGAAATAATGATCGGCTTGCCTGTCTTGCGGACATACTTCAAAAGATTGTGATCGGTCAACGATGCAGACGGAACCTTGTACGCGGGAGTATCAAACTTTTCCATAAAATCAACCGAGGGCTCATCCCAGACAGAGACCATCCAATCAATTTTCTTTTCCTTGCAATGGCGGTCAATCTCACGATATTGAACTTCGTTGAACTCAACCTTGTAACGATAATCCAAATAAGTGATATAACCCCACGGCGTCCCACGCATTTGCTTTTGCTGATCTAGAGGCGTGCAAACCTCGGGCGTGCGCTTCTGGAACTTGACCGCATTCGCGCCAGAGTGAGCGGCGGCATCGATAATTTTCTTGGCAATATCGAGATCGCCGTTATGATTAATTCCCACTTCAGCGATCACATAGGCAGGATGACCATCACCCATCATTCGGTTTCCAAATTTAATTTCACGAGCCATTTTTAATTCTCCTTTTGAGATAAATGCTTCAATACGACCTCACACAATTCACGGATCGCGCCGTGACCGCCTGTTTTCGTCAACACATGATCAGCCGCGCGGATCACTTCAGGATATGCATCCGCGACAGCCACAGACCAGCCTGCGACCTCGAAACATGGGAGATCATTCAGGTCGTTGCCAATATAGATGACGTTCTCCGCTTTGACTTTTTTCTGCTCGAGGACTTCGCGCATCACACGTCCCTTGTTCTGCAGCCCCACATTATGAATTGCCTCGACCCCCATCTTTTTCGCGCGCGCCATCACAACAGGATTCGGTTCCGAGGAGAGGATCATCACCTCAACACCCAGCTCATGCAGTTTCTTAATGTGCATACTATCACTGCGTGAGGCTGTGACCGATTCTTTTCCATTCTGATCGGTGATGACAAGGTTATCCGTTACTACGCCATCAAAGTCACAGATGATCATTTTAATCGTCTCGGGCATAGTACATCGGGATTTTCCCGCTGACACCATTTCAAGTCCGCTATTGACCAAGGCCTCGTACTTCGCCCAATCAGACAGGGTATCAATATCAACTGTGTATTTTGGGTCGATCAATAATGAATAGATGGCATCGCCGGTCAACGATTTTTTGTTGACGATGGTGGAAACACGGATCGCATCAATGTGCCCAGTCTGCCAATAAACGGGCGGCAGGATCTGCCTCGGCGCATTATACGGTTCGGCAATCCCTTCAACTCCGAGTAATGGATTCAATGGTTTGCCTTCGCCGTTGAATCGCCACATCTTAAAAGGATTTTGACCCGCAGGCACCACACCGCGCACACAATCCGCATCTTCATGATTTAATAGGATACTAATGGCGTCATCCACCATTGTTTGAGGACGAATGGGAGATGTTGGGCGAAGTTGAACCACGATATCTGGATGATATCCTTCAATCTCTTCCAGCCACTTTAACGCATGTTCAAAGACGGGCAGGTCGGTGGTCTTATCCTGGGCAAATTCAGCAGGACGCAGGAAGGGAGTCTCTGCGCCCCACGCACGAGCAACCGCAGCGATCTCTTCATCATCGGTCGAGACAATGACACGGGTCACCAACTGAGATTGTTTGGCGGCGGCAATGCTCCACGCAATCAGCGGATAGCCCGCGAACGAGCGGATATTTTTGCGCGGAATTCCTTTGGAACCGCCGCGCGCTGGGATGAGGGCAAGGATTTCGGTCATTCATTCTCCGTAGTGGCGCAGTGCTGCGCCACTACCAGGCAGTCCATCCGCCATCGACAATGACGTTATTACCTGTCATATAAGAAGAGGCATCGGAAGCGAGGAATAACAACGCGCCGTTCATTTCATCCTTCTTGGCCATGCGCCCCAGGATGGTCTTGGCGGAATAATTCTTGACGAAATATTCTTCGTGGTTGTTATACACGCCGCCGGGAGTGAGCGCATTAACGCGGATCTCGGTCTCGGCATAATAAGCGGCGAGATATTTGGTAAATCCCATTACGCCGGCTTTGGTGGTGGTGTAGTAAACGGGTTTGAATGCCACGCGTTTGCCGTCTTTGATATAGATGCGTTGGTCGGGACCGTTCAGTCCATAGGTCGAGCAGATGTTGATGATGCTGCCCTTCTTGCCTTGCGCGATCATTTGTTTGACGCAGGCTTGTGTGACAAGAAAGATACCTGTGAGGTTCACATTCAAGGCGGCATTCCACTGTTCAAGGGGATAATCTTCGAAGGCGCCGGGGGCAATCCCTTTTGAGGAGGCCTCGGGGTCGAATTTCGGGTCGAGGGCCGCGCTGTTGACGAGGATGTCAAGGCGGCCGAATTGCTTCGTCGTCTCAGCAACCAGCTCACGGGTCGATTCAATGCGGGTGACATCGAGCGGGAAAGCGATCGCAGAGTAGCCGGATTCGGTCAGGCGGACGGCTGTCTGGGTGGCGAGTTCCATATTCAGATCGGCCGCGACAACAGCCGCGCCTGCCTCGGCAAGCGATTTACAAAACTCAAATCCCAATTGTCCGCCGCCGCCTGTGACAACGGCCACGCGATCCTTCAAGTTGAATTTATCCAGAACGGTCATGATATGCTCCTCTTATGGAAAGGCTGTATAGATTTTATCGCCATGCGTGTTGTGCGCAAGATATAAGCCATCGGCGAGTTGTATATAAATGGATTGGACATCCTCTTCTTCCGATCCGAATTTGAAGAGGGCGAGCGCGGCGGTACCCGAAAGCACGTCTTGTTGAAGCGCGCCCACCCCTTCAACAAATCCTTCGCGCGGCAGGTCAGTGACCGGGTCGACCAGATCTGGCAGGACATAGCTGGGGCGATCGGTATAAAGGTAAACAGGACCGGGCTGATTGGTATAGATACGTGTTCCTTCAGGGAGCGTGACCAGGAAATCCATGGCCTGCGAATCATACCATTGGAAGGAGGCATAGCCCTGTCCTCCTTTGTGGAGTTTTGCCGCGAGAGCGGCTGTATCGTTAAAGGAAAGTGCAAGAATAATCAATGTTGAAGTAATAACAATACTGCGCCAAATCATTGCGCGTCTCTGCCACAGCCAATATCCCACAAAAACAAGCAGAATGATCAGCGAAATATAAACCGGCGCCAGGATACGGAGTTTAAATTTGGTGCTGGCATCGAACAACATCATCGAAGAGACGATCGAGGCAAGATATCCAAAGATATACAGTCCGCTGGTGAAGGATAAAATTTCCGGTTGTTCGGCAGAAGGATCAAGAAATTTCCTCAAGCCTTTATACAACAACCAAACCAGCAAAACCAATGCGATGAATGACAATAAGGTAACAAAGAAGTCGGGGATTTTTATAAGCGCACGCCGCCAGGTTTCAACAGGAATGAAAAATTCGGAGAAATTAAATATAGCGGTATTGATGTTTTCATTTGTGAGCGGATGCCAGATCAATGTGCGGTTGGTGGCGTTGTCGGCGACAAGTTTATTGCGGATGCTCCAGCCCAGCAGGAATGGAAGAGCGCTGAAAATAAAAATCCCGGCGCTGGTCAGTTTTTGCTTCCAGGTATCCTGCAGCAGGATAAGCGCAACCAGGAATGTGGCAATTAATGCAAGACCGGCATAACGTGTAAGATAAGCAAACGCCGCTAAAACACCAGTTAATACCAGCCAGGAGTTTTGTTTCGTATTAAAGTAATGAAAAAATGCGAGGAATGAGGCAAGACTGAAAAAAATATAGAGCGGTTCGCTCATCGCAACAGCATGAGCATTGAGTAATGACGCATTGACCGCAAACAACAACGCCAGCACCAGACCCGCAACCTGCGAGCGGGTCATGCGCCAGCCGAGAATTCCAAGCAAAAACGCATTTCCGCCAAACAGCAGGGCATTGACAAAACGCGTGCCGCGCAATGGGTCAAGTCCGCTGACGCCGATCAACGCAAGGATGGATGAGAACGCTGGAGGAAAGTGTGTAACGGGTTGGTTGGATGCCAGCCAGGCTTCACGATAGCCCTGTCCGCTGAGGATGCTGCGTGCGCCGGCAATATATGCAATCGAGTCGTCTGAAAGCCCGAGTCCCTGCGGTGTGCTGTAAAGAACAGCCCACACTGCGCTCACAGTGATCAAGCTGAGTACTGCAAGAAAAAAAAAATGGGATTTCAAAAAGTGTTTCATTTAAATAAAGCGTAGAGACGCCCCTCGCTCAAGTTCCTCTCTCATCGGGGGAGAAACTTCGGAAGCGTCTCTACGTGGGGATCAATTACGCCTGTTTGGCGATATAACCTTGTTCTTCAAGATATGAGATAACGATGTGCGCATTTTCTTCCGCTGATGCGCCAAATCCCTTAAGTGTAATTGCGGGCTCGATCGGCTGTTCGTAGGGATCATCCACGCCGGTGAATCCCATCGGCTTGCCATCGATCATCGCCTGACGCGCCTTGGCATACAAGCCCTTCACATCGCGTTGTTCACAGACCTCAACGGGAGTATCCATGTAAACCTCGATGAAATTCTCGCCAACCATCTTGCGAGCCTCAGCGCGGGTAGCGCGGTAGGGACTGATGGCCGCGCAAATGACTGCGCCGCCCGCGTGGACGATCTCACCGGCTACAAAGCCGATGCGGATGATATTGGTGTCACGGTCTTCCTTGCTAAAACCGAGACCTTTCGAAAGATGCGTGCGGACAACATCGCCGTCCAAGATGGCGATCTCGCGTCCACGCTCAAGCAATAGAGTGGTCACAACTTCGGTGGTCGCGCTCTTGCCTGATCCGCTCAAACCGGTGAACCAGATGCAGAATCCCTGCTTGTGGCGGGGCGGATACATCTCGCGCAGAATCTCGGCGGTCTCAGGGCGGGTGAACCATTCAGGGAGCAGCTTGCCCTTGGCAAGGTAATCATCGCGGACTTGTGTGCCGGAGATATTTGCCACCTTCGCGCCCTTGGGAACATCCTTCTCTTCGACATAGCGATCTTCATCGGGAAGATAGACCAGCATCTCGAACGGAACCATCTTGACTCCAAGCTCCGCTTCGTACTTCTGCATGAGTTCCTGCGCATCATACGGACCGTAGAATGGTTTGCCCGACGAATCATTGCCCGGCCCCGCATGATCGCGGCCAACAATAAAGTGATTGGCGCCATGGTTACGGCGGATGATGGCGTGAAGCAAAGCTTCTTTCGGACCAGCCATGCGCATCGCCAGTGGAAGCAGGCTGAGCATGGTGTCTTTCTTATCGTAGTAATTATCGACCAATGCCTTGTAAGTGCGGACGCGGGTATAGTGATCTACATCACCGGGCTTGGTCATGCCAACCACAGGATGTACGATCAACGAACCTTTGACTTCCGCCGCGGCGCGTTTGGTCAGTTCTTCATGGATGCGGTGCAGGGGATTACGGGTCTGGAATGCAACCACGTTGTCGTGTCCCATCTCTTCGAGCATGGCACGCACCTGAGCAGGAGTGTGGCGTAAATTCACAAAATCATAATACTTGGGAAGATTTACAACTTTCAATGGACCAGAGATGCAAACTTTGTTCCAGCGTGCCATCTCAGAAACCATCGGGTGCTTGGAATCGGTTGAGCCGTAAGCGTGAGCGGTCAGCCTCAACATCCCAGTGGTAGACCTCATCATGTAATGACCGCGATCAGATCGAAATTTGCGCTGCGCAAGGCCAGTTCTTCACCTACTGTAGGCAGTTCTTTCGGATCAGCTGTCAGGGTGATGGGAAGCGGGAAGAGAGTTCCATCCGCGAGACGCATTTCCTTGAGCACGCGGTCATAATCAGCCTTGCCCATGAAGGTCGTCAACGGAGAAAAACATCCCGGTGGCGATCAACTCAAGGTCGCACATGTTGCGCATGGTGATCTTGATGGAAGGCAGTTTCCCGGCGCGGGCGAGCAGCTCTTCACGCTCCTTGCCTTCAACAATCAGATTAACCAATTTGCCGCCATAGGGGGGAATTAATTTTGCTTTTGTCATTTTCACTCCAATATTGTTATGAAGCAACGATCCGTTCTGTACAATCGTTACTACTAATTTCAGATAAGAGAAAATTATACTCCAAAATTCAGTCAATGAATTTTGGAGTATAACATTTTTGTCTAACTTACTTGGCGCAAAATAATTGACTGGCTTTTTCAACAGTGGATGGATCTAGCTGCATTTCTTTCAGTGTTTGACAAGCTTGCTGAAACACCAACGGATCTGAGATCATAAAAGAAGCAATTTCATTCAAGCGGGTTGTATTACCTGCATACGCGTAGGCTTGCAGGAAGGGTATCCATTCAATTTGGTCTTTTGCGAAAAATCCACGGGAGATGGCGTCCTCTCCTAAGTGAAGGACTTCATCCCAATCTCCCGTCTGGCGGGCATAGGATGCTTTCTCAAAATAGTAGCACCACTCAGCGGGTGGTGCAGAACCAAATGGAATTGTAGGTGGAACGTGGAAGTCTTCATTAAACAAAATTTGGTCAGCCTCGGAGAACGGCGCAAGTTCCACCACGCGCGGATCTTCTTTGGAAGATAATTCTACTTGACGCATATCCATCACTTGCACGCAGGAAAATGGAGTTGGCTGACTTAATACTAAAATATTGCGGGAATTAGGGTAGGTACGAATGCTGCGACGATTGGAATAGTTCTGCGGTTCATGCGCAAAAACACTGGCAACCGTATCTTCATTTAGCACAAAAGCAGGCAGCGCCGCTGAACATATTTTTCATGATTCGATTCGGGATAATAAAGCAGATTGGCAGGTCCCCACGTGAAATAATCCTCTTCGGCGGCCACGGCGTAACGAGTGATCAACGTGGCGCTTGGGGTGAGCTGCGGAATGCGCCAGCTCACCTGCCACCAAAAATTGCGTGGCTTCGGTCTCACGAACCTTGATATATCCATTGAAATAATGAGTCAACGACGCAGAAACAATCAACATCCCAAAAGAAAATTCTGCAGCCGCACATTGGGAACATAGCTTAACAACAGCGGCCACAACAATGCCGCGCCAACAGATGCGATCAATGTGTATCTTGAATAATTTTTGAAATCGACAGAACGGCCAACCAGGATGACGGGGAACAACCCAAAGATGATTGCTCCAAGGCCGATCAAAACAACCTCGCGCCTCCAACCGGACCGTGGACCTAATTCAATGTTCCCGTCCTTTTGTGTCACTCTGGAAAATGTCCACAACAAAAGCAGCACCAATAATGCAAGGCCAAATCCCGGCAGCCAATGTGTGACTGAAAACCCGGCGCTCAAACGGCGAAGCGGCAACCACCAAGCATTGACGAGCACATCCACAAAGTCATTCACAAGTGCAGACAGGAAGTTGAAGAGAAATTTGAAAGGCTCCCCCCGAATATCGCCCAATTGCAAATCCACATCGGTTGCGCCGCGCTCGCTCTCAAAAAAGAAAAGCCGCCATGTTAAAAACACACCTGGTATTAAATATGACGGGAGCGAATACCGAACAAACGCAACAGCCTTTGCCCACAATGTATCATTCCAACGAAACGCAAGGGTTAGCAAACAGGCAAACCTGAAAAATTCCAGCCCGATATACCATTCAATTTGTCCGAGGCAGAACCAACCCAGCAGGATCGAAACGCCATAAAAAGATATTTTACGAGTCCACGAATCTGCCTGAGCTGCCCGAATCGTTAATCCAATGGAAAGCATGCCCACGGCAAGCCCCGTTTGGTGGCAAAGGTAATCAATGGCATTTGGCTGGGATAAAAATCCCGGGTACAGCAAAAACAAAAGCGACATCCAAAGAGTAAGCTGCTTTTTCTCCGGCCAGAGCATCCGCAGAACCCACAGAAAGGAAAAGCCGGAAAGCAGCCGAAACAGGAAGGCACTCAAATTGTAATAGAGCGGGTTCGGGCCAAAAAGAGTATACGCCGGTATCATCACCAATGCGCGCAATGGACGGTCAATGGCGAAAATATCCCAAAAGACAGAAGTCCCCTTCGCACCCGCCGCGTACATCAAATACCAGTCATCGTTGAAATAGCCGAACCTGGGCACAAACACCAGATAAACGATGGCGGAAACCAACGATATCAATAAAATCAAGAACAAAAACACCAAACGTTTCGTTTTTCCTTCAACTTTCATAACGGAGTTTTCCTTAGCCATTCATGAACCAGTTTGCGCCATATAGGTTGATGATAATACTCAAAACCACGAACAGTATAAAATGCCAGGGAATCTTTTTTCCAAGGGACACAGCTAAAAGTACAGTCAAAGGCGTTAGCGCATCCAAAATATATCGATAACCGAATTGATCCTTGCCAGTATTGTGATACATAATCAATAGGGCAAAATTAAAAAACACAGCCGCCCATGCTCCAAGTATCCACCAACGGCCTTCGTAGCGGCGAACAAGATAGATTAATGCCGGGGTGGTCAAAAAGATATTCATCCCGGCACCTGAGGGAAGAAACGGCCACGGGCCATCTGGGTGTATTTCCGGCAAGTATAAAAACATCACTCGAAGATTATAGGGAATGTAATAGGTTGAAAATAATCCATGCGTTTTTGCATTTTGGACAACGACTGGATCTCCATCAATAGTAACGTATCCAAAATCAAAATAGTTATCAAAACGCGCATGGTTATACCAAAGCAAACTCAGCACAGCAATCAGGATTGGGATTGCGGATTTGAATGACCAAGCAAACATCTTCTTGAGATCAATAGTCTGCCCATCCTCCCTCATGACTTGCATGGCAATGGCAAACACAAAAGGCCAGGACATAAGTCCATTAGGGCGTGCACTCACCGATAGACCGATGAAAAAACCAACGATCCACGGCGACCATGACTTGAAAGAGGCAAATACAGATAGTGCTAAAAAAGTTACAGTCAAAATCTGACTGACAAACCAAAAACGTCCGCTAATGCCAACCCATAAATGCGGAGTCCCAAAGGCAAAAAGTAAAACTAGCCATAGGATGCTTTTACGCGGCAGCTTAATCCACTGACGATCCACAAGCTTGTTCAAGATCAAAAACACAAGCACAGCATTAGATGCACTGAAGAACATTGAAAAATCAGCAGTACTGATATTTTTGCCACCAACTAGATATGCTAAAGGCATCATGAGAACAGCAACAATAGGCGGACTAGGGACATACCAATGTCCGTTATAAAAAGTTAGGTCATGCGTATTGCTGGGTGGGCGGCTCAAGTACAACCGCCCATGCAAAAACTCATCCGCAAGCAGATTCCAATAGGAGTATTTTATTTTATTGAACCAGCCGATTAATGCCGCGAAATGTTCGTGTAGAAAAAGAAAGTAAACAAAAAGACACTAACAACAAGCAGGTAGCTATCCAGCTTTCGAACAAAGCTTCCCCAGTGGCTTATTTCTACATAATATAGCAGCCGCAACAGAACAATCAGCAGGGAACTACACAGAAATAACCAGACAATCAGGGGTAGTAACCGCACACGGAGAGACTCAAGAAAGAGGAGCGAAACGGGTATCGGCGGAATGGTGAGCAGCAACAAAGTCCCAGTCGCCACCACTAAAAAATAAAGAGCAGCCAACACCAATATCATTTGGTTTAAAAGCAAGGACTTCAGTTTTTCTTCAATTTTTTTCTGCGAAGCCCATCTATTCCCCGAAAAAATAATCGTCAGACCAATATTCAGCAATAAAAGGCCAAGAAACAAACCCGCGACAACAAAACGAATACGTGACAACCCCAAGAAAAACTGTGCTCCTTCTTCCGATGGCGGATAAACGAAGGAGCCAAACAACCCTATTCCAGAAATTGCCATCAAAGCAAAAAATAGAGTAACGAGTTGCCTTCGGTTTTTCAAAGATATGTCAAATAACTTGACCATTTTTTACCTAAACAAGATCCACTAGCTGTCGCGTATTATTGGATGCATGGATCGCTTCCGCCAATCGTTGAACGCGCACGCCATCCTCCAAAGTACAGGCTGGATCTGCCTTGCCGCGCACCACCGCGACGAAATGCTTCATCTGTTCGAGGAACATCACGTTGCGCTCCCAATTTTCAGGAAGCGGATACGCCTCCCACTCCCCGCCCGCCTTGATATCCCTGCCCGTTGAAATGACTAGCGATTCCACTGAGGCACGATAAATACGCGCCGCGCCATCTGAAAGATCCCACTTGATCGTGCCTTTCGTGCCGATGATCTCAAAACGATGAGCGGGCGGCTGCTGATTGAAATCCAAATGCAGGTTACCCAGTGCCCCGCTTTCAAAACGCAGTCCGATCTCGGCTGTATCTTCGACATCCACTTCAAGATCACTTAACTTCGCGGTGAACCCCCAGGCGGATCTGACCTTCCCAACCAGCCACGGGAGATAGTCCAGTGAGTGACATTGGGTCAACACCACGCCGCCACCCATATCAGCGCGCCGCGTAGCCCTGGCGATAATCCTCCCACGGATGCCAGGCAGGCAGATATTCACCGAAATGCACATGCGCAGAAATGATCCGCCCGATTTCACCGTCAGAGATCAATTGTTTGGCGCGCATCAGCCCCGGGTGAAAACGGAATTGGAAAGCAACCAATACCTTTGATCCACTCTTCCTCACAACTGATTCAAGTTGATCCAGCCTCGCAGTTGAATTTGAAATGGGCTTTTCAAGCAAGATCGCACAACCTGCTTCCGCGGCGGGAACGGCAATATCCAAATGCATGGATGTTGGATTTCCAACAATCACCGCATCGGGCTGATGTTTCTTTAACGCTTCTTGAAAATCGGTTTCAACGGGAAAGTCCGCGAGTTCATCATCGGGCATGGTCGCTTTGCGCGTGCGGTATAAAACAATATCCTTTTCTCGCAACGCGATCAAATTCCGCATGTGGCGACGTCCGATGGAACCCAGACCTGCAATTAAATATTTCATTGTTTCACCAATTTAAATCCTTCTCGTAATTCCATCTAACCAGCATCTCCCCCGCAGATTCCTTACAGACGGCTTTATCTTTTTCAGTGAACAAACGCGACCAGTTCCCGGCGTGCCCTTTCGGAAGGAAGGATGCGATTCCTTCATTCCGTTTGGCCTGCCACTCCTCATCGGGATTGGATGACATTTCAGTTTTGATCTTCTCCCCCAGCGCCGCATCGACAGTTTTCACGCCAAGGAAGTTCCACAATTTTCTCATTTCATCAAAAGGAGTTTGCAACAGGTCTTCGTAGCGCATACCGAAATAATGACCCCCGAATAACCTGCGGCCTTCATCGTCAGTTTCTTTAAGATTCGCAACCCAGCCTTTTGCCACACGGCGGATGAATGCCTCGGTAAATATCGAACAGCGGCCATCTGTAAATGGAGTCGGATCAACTTTCAGGTCGGCAATAATGCGCTGATCTTCCGCGGTCAGAAATTTGGATTCCTCCACAAAATTTCGGAAGCGTTCCGAGATCAACACATCGCGTCCATCGCGGACGATGTACACCAGTTTTGCATCAGGATAGACCGCATGCATATCCCGGACTGCCTGCCCGTGGATCGTGGATGAAGGACTCTTGTCGCCGACGATATTTTTCCCTTCGCGGGCGGCATCGCGTTCCAGTATGAAATCGGCGGAAGCACGCAGTACCAGCGCAGACAGATCCCCACCCTGATTCCAACGGTTCGATTTGCGCGTCAGCCATTCTTCCGCTTCGGGCGTGTTGACCAGTGACTTGAGCAAAGGCTGGCGCGTGAAAAAATGCGCCTGATAATTGCAATGTACTTCGGAGTGCAGGCGCACAAGGCGGGTCAGCAGGGTCGTTCCCGAACGAGCGTGACCGAAGATAAAGAATTTCTCGCGCGAGAAGAATTGCTTGATCTCCGCGACTTCCTCAAGGGTTATGGCGGGAATGGGATTGCGTTTATTCTTTCTTGGGTCACCCTTGAGCAGGATGCGGGCGGCGGACCTTAAGCGGGAAAGCATGATAAGGGTATCTCCAAACTATCGTTTCCAATTCAACATGACCAACCCCGCCAGGCAGACAAAAATCCCGGCAATGTTGACCCATGAGATTTTATCCTTAAAAAGGAAAATCGCGACAGGCAGCAGGATCAGCGACGCGACCACATTCGTCAGCACTGCGGCGATGCCCAAATTCCAGCCAGAGCGATAAACAAGCAAAAAGCCAAACTCAATTCCGACGATGGCAACGGCAAGTCCGATGCTGGCCCAGTTAAGTTGTTTTAGTTCGGCAAGGATACCATTTCGAGCGGGGAAAAGGAAAAAAGTAAGAAGGGTCACGGCAAAAGCAACGGCATACGTCACCAAAAGGGACACGGTGAAATTCACATTTGCCGGCGTGCTCTTGGCGACGAAATGATAGAGTGCGCTGGAGCAAATGGCGAGAGTGATCGAGAAGTAAAAGAGGAACATGGGTTTAATCATTTTTATCGCGACGTGTCACAAAGGAGCACAAAGGATTTTTCTTAGCGCTCTTTGCGGTTCGTTTTCTCCAACACTTTCAAAATAAACTCCGCCGTTCTTTTGCCAGATGTTCCATCTGTAAACGTGATTTCATCCTCGATAAATTTTCTGCGTTCGGGATAATCAAGGGATGGGTTTTTAAGGTATGCATTCAACATGGAACGTAATTCTTTTTCATTGGCGGCCACGCGCCCCGCCTTCGCTTCACGGAAGCGCTTGTGTGTGGGCCAGTTGCCAATTTCCTTCAAAGACAAAGAAAATTTCTTCGGCTTATTCCATCCGCCGGGAGTGTCAATTGTCGCGGCGATCATCGGCGTATCGTGAACGGCGGTCTCGACCAGCATTGTGGAATAAACCGTCACCACCACATCCGAATACGCCATCATGGATGACTTCTCGTCCATGTCCTCGCCGCCGTAGTAGCCGAGTGATCCGCCCAACGCCACCGGCTGGACAACATGCACATGCGGGTATTTTTTCTCCAACTCAAAGACCTGCGCGCGTTCATCTGCAAAGATCTTCGGCTTGTCTTGAAAATGACTGGGATGCAAACGGATCAACAACTGCGAGGGCTCTGCCAGCGAATCGGACGAAACCAACTTTGCCAGCACTTCGATGTTCGGGAAGTTCGGCGCAAAGTGAACAAAACTGCTGGCATATGAAATCAACTTGCGCTTCGGGTCAAGGTCGTGCAGTTTGAAATATTCGTCACGCGGCATAAGCCATTGCTTGCGGAAATATCCGTCATAAGAAGGAATCCCGCCCACGTGCACATGCGCGGGATTCCAATCTGAACCTTTGACAAGCTCCTCTTTTTGCAGCTCGGACCAGCAGGTTGCCCATTGAACATTCGCGCCTGAGATGTTGTACGAGGATGAATTATCCCAGCCGACAATGACGGTCATGTTCGGGATTCCGCGCCGGGCAGATTCGCGCAGGAGGTAACGGTCCATGCGCCAGCCGGGGGTCGAGGCGATGACCATGTCGGGCTGGTATTTTTTGAACAGATCAGAGTAGACACCCGGGATGGACGTAAAGCGGTTCTGCATCCGCACCAAAAGTTTGCGGGCGAAGGAAAAATTCCGTAGGAGAAGAATCATTAGCGCGGAGGGAATCCAAATACCCAAACGGAATTTCCAGCCATTCTCTCCCCAGACTTCCCACACGTGACTGTCCATGGCTTCAGTGTTGATGCGCCATGAACCGCCGACACGGCGCAGGTAGCCAAGCAGCCATTGCCAGCGCGGGCTGACTTTTTTGGCATAGTCATTGGCTTGCCTTAAACGCAAGCCTTCGAAAGTGAGTCCGTTACGAGTGAAACGTGACGCGATCTTTTCCTTGGTGTCATCGTCGGTGAGGATGATGATCTCAACGCCCGCAGAAAGCAGAGTCGAGACGACATCGCTTTGCAGGAAATAGATGATTGCCATGCCGTGGTCGGCGGAGATGAAGATACGTTTTGTCATGAAATCTTTTGAACCACCAAGCCCGCGGAGACCGCAAAGAAAAGAATCTTTGCGGTCTCCGCGGTTAGTTTTTTAAGAGTAATACCAACTGAAGATCTTGTTATATACCGTCAACAAGATCTTCTTGATCGGTGCCAATTCCAACAACCGTTTCCCAAGACTCGTCTTCTTTTTACTCGCCCCTCGTCCCTGCCCCAACTCTCCGCGCAAATACCCCAGCGTATTGGACATGTTCATCGCCAGCGGATCGGAAACCATCAATCGCAGCAAGCCCGCGTCGTTCATGCGCTTGTCCAACTGGCGGACTTGTCCCATGGGCTTGTCCATGTCAAAGGGTAGGAATTGCTGCAATGTGGATTTGTACGCCGTGAACTGCCAGTGCGACGCGCCTGCGAGTGCGGTCACACCCATGTATTGAATACGCCAGTCTTTTGTCTCGGCATAGACTTTCTTATTTTCTTCTTCTGTCTGCCCAAGGGAAAGATTGAACTCAAGGAAGGTATCCCACGGAATGAACTGACCTTCGTCCAGAGTCGCGTTTTCACGCGCCCAATTCAATGTGCCTTCGTAAAATTCAGGCGGTGTGCGGAAGGGACGCGCGGTCACCATGCCGACGTTCGGGAAGGTTTCGAGAATTTCCACAGAACGCGAAAGCCAGTTCGGGGAAAACAAAACATCCGCATCGGTGTAGGCGATGATCTCGCCCGGTGCGCCTGTCAGCATCACATTCCACGCGCCGCCTTTGCCCATGTTCTTCTCGGAGAGGATCAAATATTGGATCCTTCCCTCTTCCTTTTCTTTCACAAGGTAATCGCGCACTTCGGGGCAGGACCCATTATCAAAGACCATCAGATCGAACGGCAGTCCCGCATCCTTGCGCATGGATTCCAAACTTACCTTCAACACATCCAGAGTCTCGGCATAGAATCCGCTTAAGAACGGGATGTAATTTAATAATGCAACTGTCACCCGTTCAGGGCGGGCAACATCTTTAACGAACTTGGCAGGGTTTTGGCCTTTACGCATTTATATTCCTCGTAGGACTAAGGTGGCACGCTTCAAAGCTTTCCAGCATGCAGACCTTGCCCTTCGCTTATTTGAATAATTTCTTAAATCGCTTCTTCCATCGCTTCGGTCTCGCGATATTCTCGAGCGTCTTCTCAGGCAGGAAAAAAAATATCGAACGCAGAAACAACTCAAAGCGGCGTGCGAAGCGCAGCGAAGTCATCTTCGGGCGGATAAGTTTACCATCCGCGAGTTGATGTGTCGCGTCGAGGATGGTATAACGGATATGCGCCTGCCCCCCGGCCAGACGAATATTCACATCGGTGTCAGGGTTGTTGTAATGCGGCTTCCCACCCGGCAGATGGCTGTAATCATGATTCTGGTGGATGATCATCACCGACGGCGTGCAATCAATGACGGGCCAGTCTTGCATGCGCGCCTGATAGATCATCCAATTATCCCAGCCTGCCCTGCCGATCGTGAAATTCGGGATGTCTTGATAACAGGCTTTTGGGAACAGGAAAAAATCGCTTCCAGCAGGACGGTGAAGCTGATTCTGTTTTCTGACAGATTCCCTTAACCTTGTCTCCCACCCTTCGGCAAAATCCAGCGCAGCGGCGAAGTCGTAATCCCAACGCTGACTCAACAACACAAATTTATCATTCAACTTTACAGCCTGTTTCGCCGCTTCGAGAAAATCGGGCATGAGGATCATATCCGCGTTGATGATGCAAAGCAGGTCACTGTTGCCATCCTCTCTTGCCAGCTGAACCATGGACGAGATCAACGGTATGCCCGTCCCATTTCGTGAAACGTGAGCAATATGCTTCACGCCTAATTCGCGCGCGGCTTCAGGCAGACCTTCTTCTTCGCCAAGCAAAATGACTTCAACCTCAGGAAGCAAAGTCCAAGACTTGAAAGCGTTGCGTTGAATCATCGCAATATGCGGATTGGTAAAAGGCTTGGGGGCGGAGAAAAGGGTAAGTAAAGGCATTGGGTATTACTTCTTAATTGCGCGAATATCAATATCTTTAAGAGTCTTATGTTGAACCCCTTCATTGATTTTCATCAACTCAGGGTTATCGTGGACAAGATCAAGCACTTCTTTCCAAGTGAAATCATCACGATCGTCAGAGCAGGAATACACCCGGCGCATGAATTCGAGATCTTCGGGAGTATCCACCGTCCAGCGGTAATCGCCGAAGTTGGTGGTGTGATGAAGGAGAGCGATATTGAATCCACGCGGGGAAAGGCCGGTTTGCAATTGACGATTGACTGTTTCCAGTTTTACACCTTCATAAAAATACGGCATGGCGTGTTCCCGATGCTGGGGTTCCCTGGCTTCCTTCCACGCCTTTTTCAACACTTTGAAAGTACATGCTTCCACATCCAGACCGATCGGATAGGTTCGCCTCCACGGCGGCGGGAGGCGGTTGCAAACAAAATCATATTCATCTTCAAGCAAAGTGTTGACTACATTATCGATCAATTCAGGGTCAATCACAGGGCAGTCCGCGGTGATGCGGACAACGACATCAGCTTTTGCCTGCAGAGCAGTTTGATAATAGCGATCAAGCACATCGAACAAACTGCCGCGGGTGAAGGGAATGCCGCTAAAGTCGCAGTACTCCGCTACGGGGTCGTCTGATGCGTCTGTCGTCGTGGCGAAGATGACTTCATCCAGAGTTTGTGCCCGCGCAGTGCGTGTGAATACACGGGTCAACATTGGTTGACCCGCAATGTCTGCAAGGATCTTTCCAGGCAGGCGGGAGGAGGACATACGTCCCTGGATAATGGCTACAACTTTTTGCTTCATATATTGTTGGGGCGGATCGCGATCCGCCCTTACGCGTTTTGCGCCTCGGACGGAATCGGTTCAGCAGTGACAAATCCTTTCGCACGGAATTTTTCGATATAGTCACGCACCATCCAGTAATCAAGACCAACCTGTTCAGCGATCTCAAAGACGGAAAGCTCGCCTTCGAAGCGCATCATGATCTTCTCAATGGCGCGGTTGAGCGCCCAGTTCTCGCGCCAATCAACCCAGAGGCCGTTGCCGCTCAGGAAAACAGGGCCGCGAAAAGTGCGTTTTGGAATGTAATTGCTGGCATAGATGCGGATGATCTGTTCCGCCGTGTCCGCCGCGCCGACCAGCATATCATCGTTCATAATGTCGAGGTTGTCATCGCTGGTGTGATACTCGTCATACGGCCAGCGGTTGATCGAGATGCACGGCACATTGACTCCGGGTCCATTGATGACACGTTCATCGTTCGCAGGAGCCGCGGCGAAATCACGTTCTTCATGTGCAAACTTACTGACAATAAAATTAGTAATGCGGTCGAGCAGGTGTGTATGCTGGCGGGTGTGATGCCAGGCGATCTTATTTTTATTTCCCGTCATTTCCATAAAGATGCCGCCGCGTAAGTTTTGAATAATTTTTTCGTTGTGCGAGAGATAAACGATCGTCCCGATGGTTTCGGGGCCAAACCAAAAGCGGACGCTCATTGAACCTGCGGGCAATGGCTTTTCAGCGAGTCGGCGCGCCAGTTCAATAGCGCTGACCACACCCGCGCCATCGTCATTGGCCTGCATGGGATGGCAAGTATGCGCCTGCACAATAATCTCGCCTGCCGAAGCGCTCGCTCCACCTTCAGGATGAATGACAGCGGTTGCCGTTTTGAATCCCTGTTTGGGATCCGTGACGAATTCAGATTTGATGACCGCGCGGTATTTTTTGTCACGCGGGAGTTTATCGAAGACATTCTTCGGCAGACAGAATCCCCAGTCACGGTCATAATACTTGAAGACCCACGGAATCGTATGCGGACGTTTCTCATTGAAATATAAATGCGGCTGAAGTTCCTCGAACGAAAGTGTCTTCTCAACAGGCAGGGAATATGAAACAATATTAAGCGGATTATTCTTGAAATCCACCACACGCTCACCGCCTTCAACTTCCAAATAGGCTTCATGGACAACATAACGCTCAGGCACATACCATGTCCACGCCTTTTCGAGCGGAGCATACGTCTCGATGGTGTAGTTGGAGGAATCAGGCATGTACGAGCCAATGATCTCCAACGTCTTATCATGATCATCGGATGCCAATGTACGGTGCAGCGGGAAGAATTCTGCGAGGATGGATTTTAGGGATGTGTATGGTTTCATTTATGTCACCTTGCAGGGGCGGAGCAATGCTCCGCCCCTACGGCATAATTAATATTTCGGTTCTTCAATATAGTGCAGTTTCTCAGGGTGTTCGCGCACAATAACGGACATATTATCGTAAAAATCATTCGCGGTCGCAAAGTGGACTTTCGCAGCGCCAACCTGAACTTCCTTGATCACACCTGCATGAAGCAAGTCGTTCATGCCTGGCACAATGTATGTCTTGACGCGCTCGTTCCTGCGCACGAACATCGAATATTTTTTGATGCGCGGCTCGCGGTCATATCCGACATAAATACCGGAGAACTCCTTGATGCGGCGATAGTCACAACCTGTGTTGAATTCCACATAATGGTGCAGAGAAAACGTGCTGTTGAAATCCAGTCCGATGCTCACGATCGTCCCGTTCGTTTTGTGGAATAATGCAAAAACAGAGTTCGGGCCGTACGCTTCGATATCGTCCGTTTTGGAGAATTCATCCGCCCGCGCGCCCCAAACGGAGAAACTGTAGATCGGATGCGGAGTCCGCTTCGCGTCAGGTCGGATGCGTGCAAGTTCTGTGATCATGCCCATCTTCGACGGAGTCTCCAGCACATCAAAATAATGGGTCTCCGTCCATGATTGAAAATTGAACGCAGGGAACATCACCGTGCCATTCGTACCAACCAGTTCACGCATCACGTCAATAACCGTTTCCGCGCCGCCTTCCACCCCACCCAGCGATTTATACGAAGTATGCACGATGATCGTGTCGCCCTGCTTTACGCTGGTCTGACGAAATCCATCAAGCAAATCCTTATGGTTCAACATATTAATTCCTCTCCATGAGATTTCGATAAGTATTCATCAACACCTCGGCATTCTTTTTCCAATCCGCGCGCATCTCTGCCGACCATCGGCTTGCCCTGCCGATCTGGGAGAGCTTCTCCCTTTGAGAGATGGCCGCGAGAATCTTTTCCGCCAGATGATCCGCATCGCCATCGCGGAACAACCAGCCGTTCTCGTTTTCAACAACCCATTCTTTATTGGCGGGAATATCTGAAACCAGACAAGGCAGTCCGCACGCCAGCGCTTCCATCAGCGAAACAGAAGAACCGTCCACATGCGAAGGTGAAATGTAGACATCAGCCATATGATACCAGCGCGGCAGGTCGGTCTGCGAGATCTGTCCGCCGAATGTAACACGATCCAGCACACCGCCATTCTGTAATATCTGGCGGAGATGTCCGCTCTGGGAACCGCCATTTAGCAGAATCAAATCCACATGTTCATTTTGCTGCGCCGCTTTTACGAATGCGCGCGCGAGCACATCCACGCCATAGCGGGTCTCCCAGGAACGATTGCAAAAGAGGGTGAAGGTCGTAGATTGAAGGTCAAAAGTCTTAGGTTTGAAATGCTCAAGATCAACTCCCCAGGGAAAGATGATCGTTTTCTTTGAATCCATTCCATAAGCGACTGCTGAATCACGAGTTACTTTAGCATCACTCGTAAAAAACGTGGAACGCTTCAAGGTGTAACGCGTAACATATTCCCACCATTTATTGCGGTGGACATCATCCATCAAATCGAATCCCCACGACATGGTCAGAACGGGACAAAACCCGCTTAACACAGCAATGAACGCGCAGGTTTGAATCGGTCCCGCGTGGATCAGGTCAGGCTTGATCTCTCGGGTCAAACGCCGAAAGTCTAAAGTTAACCTGGCGAGATTGCTCCAGCGGAATGGTTCTCGTCCACCCTTCCAAATAACTTGAATCACATTTACTGGCACAGGGCGCGACTCCACCTGTCTTTGATTACCTTCCAATTGGACAAAGAATACTTCATGCCCGCCGTCTGAAATTGATTTCAAGAAGCGATGATCGTGAGTGCAATAACCAAGAGAGAAGTAGAGAATGCGCATCAACGGGAAAACCATTCCAGTAATTGATAATAGACCTGCGGATTTTGATTCAAAAAATTATTCTTATCACCTGTGATACCGATCAGCAGCCCCATGATGACGGTGAGAGCAGAAGCTAAAATCCAGATGATGCCAACGACTTTCTTTTGAAATCGGTTAATGGCAAAGGTCCTCATATACGAACCGGCAAAGATCACCGATAGCAAGATGGTCTCTTGAGCAATATCAACCAGGTAGCGCATGTTGGAGGTAATGTACATCAGGAGTACTATTGTTTGAATCAGACAATATCCCAACAGAGCAAATGCCAGCCACCCGGCAGAATCAGATGCACGAATTTCAACATCTCCATTAATGCTGCGCCACAAAGACCGTAATCCCAATAGAATAACAAGACCTATCAACGGAACAATAAATGGAAATCCGCCCACCGGATCTGTGTAATAATAGCCTGCCGGCGGCTGTATGAATGAAGGCCACATATCTTCACGAATCCAGCCGAGTGTCACAAATGGAAATTGCATACTGATACCCGGAAGCCGCAAAAAATAATTATACAGGTTTGGCAATACGTAATTCAGCGACATCGTATCATTGAACACAGGCGTCACTGATGCCCCCGTCAATTGATAGTGATGCCCGAATTCCAAGATCGATCCGAAACGAATATAGTTGTACCAGGCAAGTGAAACTGCGACCACAAGAAGCGGAATGACAACCGACAGGAATGCGGGCAAGGAGTCGCTCAACCTTTCTCCGCGCAGAGAGTAAACCCGCCAGAGCATGAATAGCCCAAGAAAAAAGATGGCGGGAGCCAGATTAATGCGCGACCCAACCGCCAGACCGAATGAAAGGGCAGCCAGCGCAAGTAAAAAATTACTCAGTGGGGCGGAACGAAAAGCGAGGAAAAGGAAATAAAAACCCGCCATCATAAAAAACATTCCACCCGCAGCGGAGACTTCATAAAACTTTGGGCGGGTCAACATCCAAATAAGGGGAATATTCACCAACAAAACCAGGGCGGCGCCCCCATACAACCAGTCGGGATATGCATATTCTCTTTTTATCGCGCGCAGGAGCAAGATGGAAAATAGTGCAGAGCCGGCCACAAAGGTAAAGACCAGCCCGGCATCGGTTACAGGAATGGAGGTGGCAGATGAAAAGATACTACCCAGCACCGCTGGAATAGGCCCCCAATATAGATAGTATTTTCCATTATATAACGTGACATCCCATAAATAATCAAGATCCTTGCGTTGTTTGTAATCGTAGGGATTCTCCAGGTTCAACAAATCGGACCCAGGCTCGACCAGCAGGTGTGTCTGCCCCATTTGAAAAGCTCGGGCAAGCAGACCATAATAATCCCTGCCGGAAGGAAATTTGTCGAAACCACCAACACTAATCACCCAGATGTACACCCAGATAGCCATAATTCCCGCCAATGCGAGCAGGATGTCCATGAAAGAGCTGCGCGCTTTCGAAGAAAGCGGAATCTCATCCAAGCCATCCGCTTCAAACAAGACGGACCATTTGGCGATGAACGGAATCCGCTGCATGGCGGGCATGATCCAGTACGCCGAGCCGAACAAAATAATAAGCAATCCCAAAACCAGGATCCGCAGCCGTCCCCCACCCCAGCCTGGGTCATTATCCAATCCCAACCGGTAGGCAAACAGACTAATGAACGCAATTCCAGCGCCTGCAAGCAAGATGACAATCCGTATCATCACTTTACGATTCATAAAGAAGCACCTTTTTCATCGGACAATGGACTGCAGAACTCCTAATACATAAATACATGATGTGCGATTTTCGAACTTCAGATTTTTACTCGCCAAGATCTGTCCAGCGCAACTCCTTGCCGAGCGGCATATCCGTCAACGCCTTTGTTCCAACGACATTTTGAAGCTGGTCAGGCTTGATCGCGCCCGGTGTAGCTGGGCGCAGCACATCGATCATGTCACGGGTGAACACCTCGCCTGCCTTGATGTCACGCGCCGCGCGCAAGCAGCGGCGCTGTACGATCTGTGTCTCCTGCTCATTTTCTGCAATGAATTTATCCGGGCTTCCAAGCGAGCGCTCGAGCAAACGAGTCTCTTCGACCATCTTCGCCCAATTCTCAGGGTTCATCGCAAATTTATGGTCGGGGCCTTCGCGGTCATTGCTGTCCGTAAAATGACGCTCGATCACGCGCGCGCCCAAAGTCACCGCGCCAAGTACTGGCGCGACTGAATGAGTATGGTCAGACAATCCCAATATCACATCCGGGAACATAGTCCCGAAAGTTTTCAAGACATTCAAATGCAAGTGGTCATAATTATTGGGACTGGCTGTGTAATTTGTATTGCACTGCATCAAGACAAGCTGCTTATTGATCTTCAAAATGGCATGAACAGCCCGCTGCACTTCTCCAATCGTGGATGCACCTGTCGCGACAAAAAACGGCTTGCCCTTGGAGGCCATGCGTTCCAAGGCTTCGATCCAGTCAATTTCGCCAGAACCAGCCTTGTAAACTTCCACATACTGATCGAGAAAATCGATCGCCTCAAAATCATAGGGGGAGGAGAAATAGTCAATGCCGACTTCGTTACATTCTTCTACGAGAGTCATTGACCACTCAAACGGAATGGATGCCCCTTTGTATACTTCAAAGACAGATTTTTTCCATGCCGCCTGATGACTGACCTGCCCGCCATTCATGGATTGAAAACCGTAATCGGAGACGATCTTCGGCGCGTCAAAATTCTGGAATTTGGCTGCATCCGCGCCGGCCTGCTT
Source organism: Candidatus Villigracilis saccharophilus (assembly GCF_016711665.1). Classification (NCBI taxonomy): domain Bacteria; kingdom Bacillati; phylum Chloroflexota; class Anaerolineae; order Anaerolineales; family Candidatus Villigracilaceae; genus Candidatus Villigracilis; species Candidatus Villigracilis saccharophilus. The sequence goes on along the minus strand of NZ_JADJSO010000017.1, from coordinate 86,544 downwards.
GGCAAGGCGAATCAGTTGTTTGGCGCGCTCCATATCACCATCATGATTGGCGGCGATATCGGCAATGAAATACGTGGGGTGATTTAGTCCAATTGTGTGTTTTCCGAATTTGATTTCCATACATCCTCCATTTCTGTCGATAGCAAAGCGTATCCTGTGGATAAGTTGGCAAAATCTGTGGATAACTGCCTTTCGCCTGTGGGTAAGTTTGTGTAAGGATGGTGGTAAAACCAGCCGCTACACCAGATAACCTTTGATATTTTGTGGAAAACCCTGTTGATATTGTGCGAAAAACTCGCCCAAACCTGTGGAGAACTCAGGGAGAGACTCACCCAGATCTGTGGATAACCTGTGGGTGGAAAGAGCTAAATTGTGGGAACGCCGGGCGGTTAAGTTCGAAGAATTGATGGATTTCGGCTGGATGTCATTTTCATTCAAACCAAATTTACGGGCAATTTCCACCCCGAACTGATACTTGCTCATAGGCTGCGTCCCAACCAGATGATATACGCCGCTCAGTTTTTTTTCAAGCATTTTCGCCAGGGTCCGCACTGTATGATTGACAAACATCGGACAAAAGGTCACATCCGTAAAACCGCTGATGCTTTTATGATTGGCAAGGTTGTGGTGAAAGAACTCGGCCAGACTTCTTTTTCCGCTCAGACTCCAGCCATAAAAATTAACGCGGGCAATCATGGCATTGTTGTTTTCATTCATTACTGCGTATTCGCCGTCTAATTTTGTTTGCGAATAAACCCCTAACGGATTCGGCGCATCATTTTCGGTGTAAAAACCTTCTTTTGTGCCGTCGAAAACAGCGTCTGTTGAAATGTGTGCAAAAGAAATATCTCTAAATTTGCATGCCTTCGCCATTTGCCCTGGCAGATCGGTGTTCAGGGTGCGGGCAAGGGATGAGTTGTTTTCGCAATCTTCAAGGTTGGCAAGAGCCGCGCAGTTGATCACCCAATCAGGGCGCACAGAGTCGAGGACCGCGTCCACCACACCCGCATCCAGCAGATCCGCCTTCCAGATCTTGAACGGCGCATTCATCAGTTTTCCACGATCCATGCCGACAATTTCAAAATCACGCATTAACTCATGCGCGAGATTTATGCCAAGCAGACCGCTGACTCCCGTAACAAGAATGCGGGTCATGCCTATCCTTCGAGCTTTCCCTGCGCAAACAATTCTTCGAACGGAGCAATATATTTTTTAATGCCGTCAACATCCAGCCATTCTGAATTATTATCGCTGGAATATACAAAGCCTTCGTTCAGGGCTTTGCCCTTATCCTTCCAGGAATATCCAAACCAGGTCGCCTCGGCAGGCTGCACAATGAACATCGTATCAACTTCAATGGTGTGCCGAGCTTCATCTTCCGAGATCAATACTTCATGTAATTTCTCGCCGGGGCGAATGCCGATAATTTCAATTGCCGCGTTGGGGGCAATGGCATGCGCCAGATCGATGACCTTCGTGCTGGGAATCTTCGGTATGAAAACTTCGCCGCCTTCCATTTGTTCAATACAGGTTATCACAAAGCGAACACCCTGTTCAAGTGAGAGCCAAAAACGGGTCATGCGGTCATCGGTGACCGTGATCCTGCCGCCTGCGCGTTGATTGAGGAAGAGCGGAACGATCGAGCCGCGCGAGCCGACCACATTCCCGTATCTGACGCACGAGAATCTGGTCGCTGCCCCCCCGGCATATGCGTTGCTTTGGATCGTCAACTTTTCCCCGGCAAGTTTCGTGGCGCCGTATAGATTCGCCGGGCTGACGGCTTTGTCGGTGCTGACCATCAACACTTTTTTCACGCCCGCATCCAAAGCCGCTTCGACCACATTGGCAGTGCCCATGATATTGGTCTTAATGGCTTCCATCGGATTGTATTCGCAGGCAGGGACCTGTTTCAACGCCGCCGCGTGCACAACAATATCCACGCCATGCATGGCACGGACAAGACGCTCACGGTCGCGAATATCTCCAATGAAATAACGAAGCCGCGGGTCGTTATATCCACCCACCTGCATTTCGTGCTGCTTCAATTCGTCGCGGCTGAAGATAATGACCTTCTTCGGCTGCTTTTCTTCCAATAGAATTTTTGTGAATTTCTTGCCGAACGACCCCGTTCCGCCGGTGACAAGAACGACTTGATTTTTCCAGTCCATGAGTTCTCCTTATTATCTATCTGGCGATTTGGCAACCTGCCAAACATGTCCACGATTTATTTCGATGCCTTGAACAATACTGCGGCTTTCTCAATAAAGATATCGCCGTTCTGTTTCATCGTCTCTTTGAGTTCCCGTTCAATCAACCGAAACGCATCCTCCTGAAATTCCGCGGTGGATGCCATCGAGCGGATGTACGCCATCATCGCGGAAACATCCGTCACGTGCAGGTTGTCGGGGTAATGGGACAATTCTACATGCGGAAAAAATTCCTGCACTTGTTCCTTCCCATTTTCGAGCGTGAAAGCCGGTGACCATTTATCGCCGGCCCCGCCCGCCGCTCAAACCCCCACCCCCTGTGATTCTTCCCGAGGGTGGAGGCAAACAGGATACCTTCATCCTTCAAGACCCGCCGCACTTCCTTCAACGCCCGCCTTCGGTCAGGGACATGATAGAGCATGTGGTTGGCAATGACGGCGTCGAATGTTCCGTCCGCGTAGGGTATGGATTGCGCGTCGATCCTCTCAAACGAAAGACTCCCCCCCCCCCCAACAACCACCCCCCCCCCCGAAACCACCCTTCCATCGGAAAGATCCGAGAGGGTGATGGTCCAGCCTGCGGGAACACGCTGTGAAGTTTCCTTCCACGGCCCCCCCGCCCCCCCCCCCTTCCCGGGGTTTTCCCCTTTCCCGGGGGGTGGAGCAATTGGTCAAATACCCAGTTGGGCCAGCCTTGAGGATTCGTGCTGAATTTTTGATGAAGCGTAATCCGCGCATCCAGGTTGGAAGAATCCTTGTATTGACTCTTGACAAGATATTTTGGGTCGGTAAGACTTTGCATATTATTTCTTGATCGTCCGCGGCTGCCCCCGCAGAATTTTGGATATTTTTCTTCCATGCGGTACAACCATTGCAATATTTTCCTGCCGCCGAACCTCTCGTGGATCAAAGTCCGCATGGTCAGTGTGCTGGCCGAACGCCAGGCGATGATCTCAAATGGGATTTCCTTCCCGATTTCACGACGCAGCCAGCGCGCATTTGTTTTTTTCACGAAGGTGGCTTTCTTGTCGTGCGGTTGAGCGCGCATCGGTTTGCCGCGTAATAATCGGCGCAGACGATGCGAGAAAATGATCAGTTTATCCAGCCAGCCCACCAGCGCGGGATTTGTCCAGCCGTTAACGATGGCCGCGCTTCTTCCAACCGCCAGGACGCGGAACAATTCCAAATATGTGCGTTTATGTTCATTGGATGGCAGGTGATGAATGGTGTGCATGGAGACAATTCCATCGAAGGCTTCCTGCTTAAACGGCAGGTTGGCGATATCACCAACCACAAAAAGACCGTGACCGCCGATCCGTTTTCGCGCCTCGCGCAAGGCTTGAATTGAAATGTCAAAGCAGACGCGTTTTTCATATCCCTGAGAATAAGTAACATATTCATCATATTGCACTGGACCAGACCCGGCGTCCAGCAGGAATCGTCCATTTGGCGCAATGCCGCGATTGACCCGCATGCGAGTATCATGGACATAATCCTTTACAACAGGGCGCAGGTCATCGTAACGCGCATTTTGATATAAGCCGCCCTCTTCCTGCTGCCAGCCGATATCATCATAGAATTCGCGTACTTTTTGTTTTGTTTCGTTGGTCATGGGGAGGGGGGGCCCCGCCCCCCGTGGTTGCCCTTTTTTTTTTTTTTTTTTGGTTTAATTTGTGTTGGGTTGGGTGAAAGTTTTTTTTTTGGGGCCGAGCTTGTTGGGGAGAAAAAAAAGAAAGAAGGGGAAAAGGGGGGGGGAAAAAAAAAATGTTCCGTTAAAAAAAAAACCCCGGGGAGAAAAAAAAAATTTTGGTGGCTGCGGGGGGGGCCCTTTTTGGCGGGCCGGGCGGGGCAAACCCCGCCAAGGGTCCCGGCCCCCCGGGTCCGGGGGAAAGGCCCCCCCCCCGGGGGGGGGGGTTTTATTATTTCCATGTAAACGGTTCATTTACCAAAAAATCAAAAGTGTCTTTGAATTGAGCAAGACCTTCATCGCTCAGAACTTTCTCCAAAGGCCAAACTTCAAGATCGTCCCAGAAATTCATCAAGCGCCAGGGGAACGGCCGCGGGTATTCAAAGAAGAAACGATAAGCGTAATTCCACGCGTACTCGGTCTGCTTTTCGTTTAACTGATATGCTGGAATATCCGCCAAAACTTTTTCGAGCATCGCGTAATATTCATCCCACGAATTTGGATCAAGCGTGAAGCCGCGTCCGCGATAATGGGTCTCACCGCAGGAAATGACGGGGCGGCCGTTCATAGCGGTCTCGAGTCCTACGGTCGTGGTATATGCCAGTCCTACATCCGCCACCTCGATCAGGTCATAGGTGTTGATCTTGTCCAATGCGCCGATGACGTGAATATGGCTGGGAAGTTCAGGCAGTGCTTCGCGTACAACCGTCCCCATGGATTTTGCTTGCGGGACAAGTTTTTCGCCGGGATGAACGCGGATGACAAATTGCACATCAGGTCGTTTTGCAAAATATTGGACGGTCTTCGTGATCCATTCCGTCATGGAAGCGGCAAAAATGTCGCGGCCAAGGGTAAGGCTGTCGCCAAGAACATTCGCGGCGAGCATCACCACGGGACGATCATCCAGCTTGAGCATTTTACGAGTCTCTTGTGCGCCTTGTGAAGAGACATATTGCCAGAGGCGTTTTGATTTACCCCACACACGCGCTCCGCGGCGGGCATTTTCCAGATCTGCTACACGCTCGAACATCTTCTCAGTGACCGGCAAATGGCAGCGCGCATCCACGATATAGTCGGTATCCTGCTGCATGATGGATGAATTCTGCGCGAGCCAGATCTGTTCACGCTGGTCATTAAATTCATAAGTGACAGCGTCAATCCCCAGGTAACGCGCCACGCGGAAAACAATTCCCATTTCGAGGATCAAGCCGTTTGGGATAAGCACGACATCAGGCTTATTCGATTGCAAATATTCAAAGGCCGCTCTTGCGGCAAATGTGTTTCGCTGGATTCGCAGTTCATATAACGCACGGTCACCGGCGTCATTCATATCCACTTCTTCACGCATCAGGGTGTATTGAACATCCCAAAGGGAAACTTCTTTCACATCCGCCTGGAGCACAGCGGGAAGAACGGTCACAGGCCGCAGGTCAAGCATTGAATCGTGTTTGACCAAAGGAGACAGTGGAGCCAGTGCATCCTTTGTGTGAAGCACGCGCTGGCGCTGTGTGAAACCATCCTTTTCCTTATGCCACTCGGAATAAGGCAGCGTCAACAAAGTGACTTGATGTCCAAGACCGGCAAGCGCCAACCCGAGATAAGCAGATTGTTCGATCCAATAATGAAGCGTGGCAAAGAACAAAACCTGCTTGCCGCGCTTTGCTTTTCTTGCAATGGGTTCAACCGCAGTCCGCGCCATCTTCAAAGATCTTTGCAGCCGGTCTAGATTGAAATGATCATGACGGGGACGATTCTTCGACCGAAGCATCCAATCGATTTCGGCAGTGAATGGCAGGTCGCCAATAATTTTTTTGAGAGTTGATTTTGGTGCCACTAGTCCATCTTCTCGATCGCCCAATTCAAGCGCGGGCGAACCGGGCCAACACGCGGCTCAGGCCAATGTGTACCAGGCGCGCCGGAAATATCCACGTTGAATGCGATCGCGTTCTCATCCATAAAATAACGGCGTACGCCAAACGAACTCGCGTTCACACCGATCGTATATCGACCCTCATTGAACATGTCAGCCGGGATCTCAGCGCGGCTGACGTAGCGGCCAGACTTGCGGGAATCAAACTTCTCGAAAAGATTCGGTTCATCAGTATCGAATGAAGCCAGCACATATTCACCGCGCATGGTGCTGAGATACATGCCAACACGCAGACCTGTGACTGGAGCATCAAGCTGGTATTCAAACTCGACTGTAACAGGTTCGATCGAGCGGACCGTATCCACCACCTTTCCGCTTCGACTCTTAATCTTCAAGCTGATCGGTCTAAACGGAGCGCTCGACACTGGCACATCTTCCACACCCCAATCCCGCTGACCTGCCTGCGCCTGCCCCGATGAAAGATAAAAGTCAACGGCTTCCTGTGTTGGAGCGCGCATGATCATCTGTCCCTTGTTTAAGACAATGGCCTCCTGGGTCAAGCGTAGAATCGCAGACATGTTATGGCTCACGAATAAAACGGTGCGCCCCTGCTGCGCCACATCGCCCATCTTGCCGAGACACTTCTTTTGAAATTCCGCGTCGCCCACAGCCAGCACCTCGTCAACGACAAGGATCTCAGGTTCGAGATGCGCGGCAACCGCAAAGGCCAGGCGCAGGTACATCCCGGAAGAATAGCGTTTTACGGGTGTGTCAATATACTGGGTGACTTCAGAAAACTCCACGATCTCATCGAATTTAGCATCGATCTCAGCGCGTCTCATTCCAAGAATGGCGCCGTTCATGTAAATATTTTCGCGGCCTGTCAATTCGGGATGAAACCCTGTGCCAACTTCAAGCAGCGACCCGACCCGTCCGCGCACAGAAACCGTCCCCACTGTCGGCTCGGTAACACGCGAAAGTATCTTGAGCAACGTGCTTTTTCCAGCGCCGTTGCGCCCCACAATGCCAAGAACCTTCCCCTCTTCAAGGTCAAAAGAGACATCCTTCAATGCCCAAACATAATTTTGGTTCAAGCGTCTGTCGGATTTTCCGATCATGGCTTTTACGAGACGAACAGGCGCGGCAACTGTATCCACGATCACGTCGCGCAGCATGTTATAGCGGAATTTCGATTCCGCCGCACCGATCTTATATTGCTTGCCGATATTTTTGACTGAGATCGCCGTTGCCATTAGATCGTATCCGCAAAGGTCTTTTCCATACTGCGGAAGTAGAAAAGGCCAGAGACAAAAATTAAGATTGAAATTCCAGCTGAAACCCAAAAGGTGATATCAGGTCCGTTTCCAATTCCGAGCAATGCCCAGCGGAAACCATTGACCACACCAGCCATTGGATTGAGGGAGTACAGGATCTGCCATTTCGCAGAGATCACAGAGGCGGAATATGCCACGGGAGTGGCAAACAGCCAAAACTGGGTCAGGAACGGCAGCGCTTGATTCACGTCACGATATTGCACATTGATCGCGGAAAGCCAAAGCGCCACGCCAAGCGCAGTCACAATGGCAAGCAGGAGGAAAAAGGGAAGCGTCCACAGTAAATTCAAGGCGGGAGCCACTTGATAGTAAACCATCAAAAAGACCAGAATAACAAATGCGATGGCGAAATCCACCAGTCCCGCAAAGACCGATGACATGGGCAGGATCAAGCGCGGAAAATAGATCTTCGTCACCATATTGTTGTGCGCCACGAGCGAGCGGCTGCCCTGGTTAAGGGCAACGACAAACAACCCCCAAGGCAATAACGCGGTAAAGGAGAAAACTGGATATGGAATTCCTTCTGTTGGAAGTTTTGCGACTCGATCAAACAGGAAGGTGAAGATCAGCATGGTCATGACAGGCTGGATCACAGCCCATGCCATACCCAAAAGAGTCTGTTTGTATTTCACCTTTACGTCGCGCCAGACCATGAAAAAGATCAACTCACGGTATATCCATAGGTCACGCAGATTCAACGCAGCCAGACCTTTGGATGGTTTGATGTAAATGGTAGTTGGTTCGTGCTTTGTGATTTCATTCATAATTTCATTTCCAAGCTTGCAGGTCGAAACGTTTTAACGCTCAAACCTGTAAACCATCTAACGGATCTTATCTCGGTTGGCTTTGAACCACTCAATGGTGCGCTTCATGCCTTCTTCAAAAGAGACTTGCGCGCCCCAGCCAAATAATTCCTTTGCGCGGGAAACATCGAGTCCGCGGCGGGGCTGCCCGTTTGGTTTATCGGTTTGCCAGGCTAGTTTGCCCTGAAAGCCTGTCAATTTGACGATCATCTCAGACAGGTCCTTGATCGATATCTCGTAGCCAGAACCAAGATTGACAGGCAGATCGCCATTGTAATTTTCTGCAGCGGTCACGATACCATCCGCCGCGTCTTCGACATATAGGAATTCGCGCGTGGGAGAACCATCACCCCAGACTTGCAATTCCGTGTCGCCGCGCTCGCCCGCCTCCACCGCCTTGCGGATCAAAGCAGGGATGACGTGTGAGGTCGCCAGATTAAAGTTGTCACGTGGTCCGTATAAATTGACAGGTAAAAGGAAAATGGCATTGAAACCGTACTGCGCACGATAAGCCTGCGCCTGCACAAGCATCATCTTCTTGGCGAGGCCGTATGGTGCGTTTGTTTCTTCAGGATACCCGATCCACAGGTCGTCTTCCTTAAAGGGAACGGGTGTGAATTTTGGATAAGCGCACACCGTACCGATCGCAACAAATTTGCCAATACCGTTCTTATAGCCCTGATGCATCAACTCAACACCCATCATCAGGTTATCGTAGAAAAAGTCAGCGGGATGCTCGCGGTTCGCGCCGATACCGCCCACATTCGCGGCAAGGTGGATAATGACCACATTCTTCGGGTCCACCCCGGCAAGGGTATCGCTATACATGCGTTTAATATCGTTCGGGTCAACCAGGTTATAGTTTTCGATACGCGGAATGATAATATCCGACGCGCCGCGCTGTTTTAGTTTTTCAATGACGAACGAGCCCAGAAAACCCGCTCCGCCAGTCACGATCACACGTTTGTTCTGCCAAAAATTTTCTGTCATGAGATTTCTCCTTTATAACCTGAGTCTTGTGCTTCTTGTTGGAACCTGTCAGGTTTTCTGTATTGAACAATAAATTGCGCGTTTCCATAACGATCGTCGGTCGGGTCTTTATTAACCCAGTCTTCAACGCGAACAACACTTCACGGACGCCGTCATCCACATCAAGGGTGGTTTCAAAGCCAAGCACACGCTTAATTTTTTCAAAGGAAACCGTAATATCGCGCATGTCACCGCCGAAGGTCAGGTTCTTATATTCCACGACCGTTTCGGGCATGCGTTTCAAAACAAGATTTACAATATCGCTCTTTGTGTAATTCCCATGATCGGTCCCCAAATTAAAAACCTGTCCGCGCACTTTTTCTTTCTCTGCCTCGAGGCCCATCATCACGCCGCGCACCACGTCACGGATATGAACGAAGGAACGCGAATATCCGCGCTGATAAATGATCAGCGAGCGTTTTGTAAATGCCTCTAATACGAATTGATTTACGATCAGGTCAAACCTTGTGCGCGGCGAAATTCCGTACAAAGTCGCAAAGCGGAACAGCAATGGTGAGCAGGTTGAGTCTTTTTGTGAAAGCAAAAAATCTTCAGCCGCGATCTTTGTCTCGGCATATAAGGATTGCGGATTTAAGGGAGTCTCTTCAGTGACCGGCTGGCCGTCTTCGGACATGCCGTAATTACTGTACGTGGATGCGAACACGAATCTTTCCACGCCCAGATCTGCTGACTGACCAAATGCATTTTTCGTGGCTTCGACATTGTACTTCCAGGATACCTGCTTTCCCACCGCCTGACAGGCGGGGAAACCTACAATCGCAGCAAGGTGCACAACTGAAGTGGGCTTCTGCCAATCACGCTTAACCGCATCACGCACAGCGCGCGGCTCGGTCACGTCCGCTTTGACGAAGTGAAAGTTTGGATGATTCAGGAACGGGACAATGCTCTCGCCGCCGAACAGAAGACTGTCGAGGACGGTGACTCTGTAATTGGCGCGCAGCAGCTCCGAGGTCAGGATCGAGCCGATATACCCTGCTCCGCCTGTGATCAACACATGATGATCTGTCATTCCAAGCCCTCCAATCGAATCTTGTAACCATCCAGCACAAGCGCTGGCACCGATTTATCTGTCACCACCGAAATTCCCTGTTCAAGGCAAGTGAGTTTGCAAATATCTGCGACATCGCCTGAGCCGACGATCCGCACGCGGTCAAATCCGGCATGGCGAATTTTCACAACATGGTCCTTCACACGCTGACGGGTGCGGCGATACACAGAAAAAGAACGCTCCACATAATCCACAGCGAGGCGCGCCCGCAACGCAAGTCCTTCGGGTGTGATGATATATCGCAATTTTTTACGCTCAGCGCGCGAAACTTTCACTGCGCCTTTTGCGATGAGCCGTTTTAAATGCCAGTTGACCGTTCCAACCGCGACCCCGAGCTGGGTGGCAAGTGTGGACTGGTTCACGTTTGGGTCGCTCTCGATCTGCTCAAGCAGGGAGAGTTCGCGGATTTCGTCGTTTGTTGATTCCATAGGTTATATTTTAATTCAAAATTCAGTGACTGAATTATAACAGAATAACAGAAGGTAATTTCATGTTTTCCGCGAACGCAGGCGCTTCTCAGGGCAGACTTGTTTTTAAGCGATAAATATCGTACCCATCAACATCCCCGATACGCACATAATTTTGCTCAATAAAATCAAAGGTATCCTGAAGGTTTGGAGCCAGGACAACCTCCTTGCGCTTTATTTTATATTGCTTGCGGATATCCGGGTCGAGATCCGGGATGCGCTCGCGGTCGGCAGGTTCGATCACATTCACGATCAAGACAGGCGGATCGTTCGTAAGCTGGGAATAAAATTGGTCCGCCCAATGTTTTCCCAAGGGAGTATCCACATGGATAAGCGGGTATGGCAGAAACGAAACCGGTGATTCCCTGCCTGACACGAAATTTATGATCGGGCGAAATCCCCAAACCAACACCTTATCATGCGGATCTGTATTCTCCATGATATACAAAGCAACAGGGTCACGATAATCCAGATCAGCATTTGGGTTTGACCATTTATAGGCAAAGACAGTACCGTAATTCTTCCAAGTGGTCATATTGCCGGCAAGCGTCACTGTAATTAACAAGAGAAGGACATAAACTGAATACCTGTCAAAATCCGATCCAAATCGGCGTAAAAACAAATACACTGAATAACTACACAGCAAGCCGACATAAGGCGCCCATCCAATAAAATAATGCAGGTAGTTTCTCCCCGATAACGCGCTCAACAATGCTTCCATCGGCCAGCCGATCAGCAAGATCAACAAGAATTTTGCCAGTGGATCGTTGAACCTGCTCTTAAACAATATCCACAAAGAGAAAAGATACCCGAGTACAGCAAATAAAATGGGAAACACGCCAATTGAACGCGCCGCGCTCAATATGCCATCCAAAACGCCGGCCAGATCAAAGCCGTCGCTATACTGGAGATTAAAAACAAGCACGACGTTGATCATTTCAGTCAACGCGCCCTGCGAGTAAAAATAAAAAATAATGGGAATGATAACAATCACCGCACCCATCGCATACCACAAAGCCCGTTTGAAAAATAACCGCCATTCCCCTGCACTGATCGCTAGAATAAAATAAGCACCCGCGGCTGCAATCTGCATACTGATATTATTAGGTCTCAATAGGATATTTAGTCCCAATGAAATACCAACCAGAAAACTGTAGATGTTCCTGTGCGGTTGTCCCAGACTCAGCATAAAGCCCAACACAGCAATAAAACTAAAAAGCAGGGAGTACTCCTCTGAAAAATTCCCACCCTGCAAAACATTCCCAGCTGAGATAGTCCAAATAAAAGTCCCAACCAATGCAGGAATCACACCCATCAAATGCTTGATCACAAGATAGCCAATGACGCCAGAGATAAAAAAGAACAGGAATTCCACAAACCAGCCCCCCCAGCGGGATCCGCCGGAGAAAGCCAGTCCAAGCGCGTTGATATAAAAAACCAGGGGACCTTTATTTTCCCAGACCGCCAGATAGGGGATCTTGCCTTTCAAAATGAGCGAAGCAACATACAGAAAGATCCCGCCGTCGCGGCCCGGATACGAAATAAAGGGATTGGAGAGTATCCCCATTGCCAGAAATCCCATCCAAATCAACGTGACGATCTTCCCTGGGAACAGGGAACGAAAAAAATAAAATTTTTGATTTTGCATCTACAATACCTGATATCTTAACGTCATGGAATACTACAGGGAAAAACCAATTATAATCTCGACGGCAAAATCAAAGGATGTTCATGGAAACCTATCAAAACACACGTCAATCTCACTGGGATTCGGTCGCGCGCAAACGCGATACCTGGCGCGGTATGGGGAGCTGGTATCACCGCCGCCTGATCGAAATATATCAATTTCTTGTCAGCCCAAATCAACGGGTGCTGGAAATCGGATGCGGGACGGGAAGTTTGCTTGCGCGCCTGAAACCCTCACGCGGAGTCGGCATTGATTTCTCTGCCGACATGATCGAGCGCGCAAAATTACGACACCCTGAACTTGAGTACCATCAAATGGATGCGCATGACCTATCCGGCATTGACGGTCCATTTGACGTCATCATCCTTTCCGACACAGTCAATGACCTGTGGGATGTACAGCGCGCCCTCGAACAAACCAAAAGATTGTGCACACCGCACACGCGGCTGATCTTGAACTTCTACAATCATCTCTGGCAGATCCCACTTACGATTGCGCAAACATTGAACCTCGCAGCGCCGATGCTCCATCAAAACTGGCTGACCCCTGAAGATGTCAATAACATGCTTCACCTGGCCGGCTTTGAAAGCATTCGATCCTCGCAGGAAATTCTATGGCCGCTTCCCCTGGGCGGATTCGCAAACCGTTATCTCGTAAAGCTCTGGCCGTTCCATAATTTAGCGCTTTCAAATTTTGTGATCGCGCGCCCCGCGCCGCAACCAGCACGCGCCGCCAGCGTATCCGTAGTGATCGCTGCACGAAATGAAGCTGGTAATATCAAATCCATTTTTGAGCGTGTACCCACAATGGGCAGCGGAACCGAGATCGTCTTCGTGGAAGGACATTCACGCGACAACACCTATGAAGCTATTGAAGGGGAAATGCCGCTTCACCCCTCCACCCCGAGCCTGCTCTTCCGTCAACCAGGCATAGGCAAAGCTGATGCGATCCGCCTCGGCTTCGAAAAGTCCACCGGCGACATTCTCATGATCCTTGACGCAGACCTGACCGTCCCACCCGAAGACCTGCCGCGATTTTATGACGCCATCGTTTCCGGCAAAGGTGAATTTATCAACGGCGTGCGCTTGGTTTATCCAATGGAAAAGGAAGCCATGCGCACACTGAACTTTATCGGCAACAAATTATTCAGCATGGCTTTTTCGTGGCTGCTGGGCCAGCCCATTAAGGACACTTTGTGTGGCACAAAAGTCATGTGGCGCGAAGATTACGACAAGATCTCAGCCAACCGTTCCTATTTTGGAGATTTCGATCCATTCGGCGATTTTGACTTGATCTTCGGCGCAGCAAAGTTAAACCGAAGGATCGTAGACCTCCCCATCCGCTATCGCGAACGCACGTATGGCACCACCAACATCTCACGCTGGAAACATGGGGTACTGCTGCTAAGGATGGTGGCCTTTGCTGCGAGAAGAATAAAATTCATCTGACGAAATAAAAATTGCATTCATTTGAATGCAATTTTTATTTACTTTTCCAGGCACAGTAATGGATCCCAAGATCCTGACATATAGAATTTCTCACGACCTTGCTGTTTGACATAAATAAACCACAATTCACCGTCCAAGCCGTACACCAAGATCACATCAGATGCGTGAGGAAAAAATTGCGGTGATTCGGTCATCGGGAAGATGATACGTGAACTTCTTCTGTTCGCGATAAGATCAAAGACCAGCCTGCCTTCATCCACAGCCTTGTAACCGACTTTATCCGTTATTTTTTCGCCTTCACCAGCGCCATAGTAACGCGGATAGACAGCCATACCTTGTGTAAAACTTAATACAGCGGCATCGTTAAGATGTGTAAAACAAGTTAAATCGAAGTCAGCCTGGCGCAACGCAGAAGAATCCATCAGATGGCGCGCCAGGACCGCGCCAGAAAGAGGCGGGTATTTATCTGGAAAGACCGTTTCACTAAGCGGCAGCGCGGAACCAATTCCAAAAAATAAGAAGCCAAAAACAACATACCGCCGCCAATTGCCATCGGCTGTTGGCAATGTCAGCAAAAAAGGATTGGATCTTACCCAATCAACCACTGCGGCGCGCTTTCCATTAAGCGCAAAAAGAAAACCGCCAATTAATGTAAACATGCCGATCATGTAATATAGATAGACCGACCAATCCATAGACAGCATAAATCGTTGGCCTGAGAGCAACGCAAGTGATGTCCACAAGTTATAAATAAGATTAAGCGCCAGGGGCATCAGTCCAAGCCAGCCGTTTCTTTGAATGGCGGTTGTCACCCCAAGCCCAAAGAGAAAGACATAAAACACCAGCAAAAGGGATTGATGAGCGGTTGGCTGTCCCTCCCATTTTTCCCAAAATGCATCGGTCGGAACAAATATATCCGTGTAATTTTTTATTTCATTTCTAAGCGGGAACAAAAGAATATTATTGACGGCATGATTTAGAAAAAAGTTGGATACCCCCCAAACCGCCCGCGATGGATTGACGGACATCGCGTCCTTTGCCATCTTGATCAAACGCTGGTTATAGTCCACGCTCGACTCGCCTGGACCCGGCATCACATTCGGTTCGAGCCCGTTTAAGCGGCTATAACGTAAAGCAAGGTTGATGGTCTGATATTCGGGACTATCAAAAATCAATTCTCCAGTCACCTTCCAGTTATGCCAAAACCAGGGACCGATAACAAGGGTTAGGGAAACCAGCATAAACAACATACTTTTCATGAAAGGTTTAATCTTCCCTTTCCCTGCCAGAAACCCGAAAAGGATGATCACCGGCAGAACGACCACAGACTGCGTGCGAATCAGCATCACCGCGCCCAAAACTCCACCCAGTAAAAAACCCTTAAAAGCAGAGAAACCCGACCTGATCCAATGCATCCCAATGAATAAAAACAAGATCAACAGCATCGCTGTTGGAATCTCGGAGAGAAACACCTTGGAGTAACTCAGGTTCCCAGTGTAGGGAGAAACGAGATTAGAAGTAAAGTCACGAAATATTGCAAGGAATGCGACTGCAACACCGACGGGACGTCCAAAGAATTCCCGTCCAAATAAATAGAGAAGCACTGGCAACATGGCAAAAACAAGGGTTTGAATAAAAATCATCGTGTGATAATCCTGCCCAGCCAATAAGTGCAAAGCCGCCAGAAAGACCACATACAGTGGGCGGGGAGGAATCCGGTCAGCCCCGAAACCTTGCCCGATCAGGATGGATTGGGCAAATTCATCATAGACCTGAGAATCGATAAAAGGATAAATCTCAAAATTGGGTTCGCGAGGCGTGAGTGCTGATGCGCTTGGAATCACAGGCTGGCTCAACCATATTACAGTTGCGGCCAACCATACTGCAACGCAAATCCACAACTCGAGCCGGGGGATTTCGTTCAATTTCCATTTCGACTCGGCCAAAAATATTGCCAGGCAAAAAACACAAACCAGCAGGATCTGCCATTCAAGCAATGCAACGGCAGGGAGTCCGCGCTGCCAGTCTCCCTTATAGCCTGAGACAATTCCCAACCCGGTCGCAGAAACAATTGCAGCGCCCCCCCACACAGAAAAAACACCACAAGGGCAGTAAAAATAAATTTTCCAGCCCGCCCTTTATATTCAAGATTTCCGCTCAGATTAACAAAAAAGACCAGAAAAACAATTTCAAAGGAAACGTACCCCATCAGGTCAAGAGCAGGTGTGAGCAAGCCGATATATCCGCCGATCGTTTGACTGAGCGGTTCTGTCAGCAGTTCCTTAAATACCCACAAACAAATTCGAAGAAAAAGCAGGGACGCCGCCGCGGTCAACAGAATGTCTTTTGTTAACGGCCTGTCAAGAATGTTCTTCCATTTCCTCCACACCACCAAATCCTTGTAAGCAGAGGCGATCAACATGAAACCAAACAAGATCCACACGATGAAAAGCGCGCGAATGAAAAAAAATGGCAAGGAATTTTCATGTACTGTGATCGCCTGGAATTGAAGGAAAGCGATCACACCATGTAATATCCAGATAAAAAATAAAGTAATCCATTTAATTTGACTGGAGAGTTTTCTTAAAAAAGATCTCATTATCAGAACATTGTACAGGAAAAAAAGTATTCTGTCATGACGCCTGTATTAAGAGGTAAAATTCGACGACTAAATTAACAAGAAGGATCTTATATGTCTGTAAAGTTAAAATTGTTACCCGCTGAACAGTATAAAGGTGTCAATCAATATGACCCAATCAAATATTATTACTGGCCTGTCTTCGGCCGCATGTATCGCCGCCGGGTTGAATTGGCGCTGGAGCAATGTTCAGGCGGTGAACGCGTCCTGGAAGTTGGTTTTGGAACTGGATTGGCATTCCCGAATCTGCACGACAATTACACGGAAATCCACGGCATTGACCTGACCGCGGATATTGACGCCGTTAAATCTGTTTTTGAGCCGATGAACATTCCGCTTTTCCTTAAAAAAGGCGATGTTTTAAATATGCCATATGAAGATAATTTTTTTGACACGGTACTACTGGTCAGCATATTGGAGCATTTAAAACCCCTTGAACTGGAGCAGGCTTTCGTTGAGGTTCGACGCGTGCTCAAGCCGGGCGGGCAGATGGTTTACGGCACGCCGGTCGAAAAGCCGTTCATGGTATTCATGTTTCGTATGCTGGGACATGATATCCGTGACGAACATTTTTCAACTGAAGAGGAAATCGCCGCCGCAGCTCACAGAATTTTCTCAAAAGGGCATGTGACCGGAATGAAAAGTACACCACCCATTGCAGGGACGGTGTACACGGTAGGAAATTTCATCAAATGAAAATCAGCGACCGCATGGGTGCGGCCGCTGATTTTTTAATGCACACGTTCGTAAATACGAATTTCCGGATTAACGGCTGTCACAGTCAACTGCGGCAAGTATGGCGGCAGGGAATAGGTAAACTCCTCCATCAAACGGAATGAAGTAATTTCACCCGAAAGCAACCTCTTGAAGAAATCACACTCGACCGGATTTGTAATACAAATTGAGTCAGTGTAAAGCCTTGAATATGTAAACGAGTCAACAACAAAATAATCGACATTTCTATCCAGCAGACCCTGCTCGCCTTGATTGTATTCAAACCGTCCACCGGTAGGCACGATGTCATCCGGATATTTAATGAAGTAGATCGGGTAGTTACGAGCCGCGCCATAAAACTGCTTCTTATTCACAATCGGCGGGTACAAAGTATATTCAATGGTTTTCTTAAATCCGCGAAGCGATGAAATATATTCACTGGCAGGCATACGCGCATCATTTACGAAAAGCAGAGTGGTGCTGACCAAACGCAGCATGGAATAGGAAATTCCCAAAACAAGAAGAATGGCAATAACCGAGGGGATAAATTTCCATTTCTTATTCCGTGCCAGATCAATCACTTCATCCATAAACAACGCGCCAAGAATGGACAGGAAAGGCACAAAGGGGATGAAGTAGCGCGGAATGTAATTAATGGACACCATGAACGGCAGATCAAAAATAAGGATGGCGGTAACCAGAATAACGACGGCTTGAATCCGCTTTTCATCCGCCTGGATCTTTACAAACCATATCAAGATCAGGCGCGCGGCGAACCAGATAAAGCTAAGGATAAAAAGATAATAAGCGAATGTACCTACAGCAGATTCAAAAACGCTCCACTGGCCATATAGCCCGATCGAACTTCCGGAATTAAATCCATATTGCGGATACCGTTGAAGCGCAGGAATGACATTTTTAAAATAAGATAGAAAATACAGGGCTTTGGGAGTCCCAACGACGTATCCTGCAAAGCTAAGCGCGCCGCCGATCAACGCCATCACAAAAGATCGAAACCAATTCTTTCGCAGATCACCCCAGTTCATAACGATCATCACAAATAAAGGCACAAGCAAAAGACTCCCGCCCGTATATTTACTGGACGCGGCAAGTCCTACGGCAAAAAAGGAGGCGTAAATCCAAAAACGCAACTTGGTAAATTGATATTTTATTGAAAAATAAATACAAAGAATGGCGAAGAATTGCAAGTACAGGTCATTGTGCGCAAAACGGGCGTTTGTAACCGCCACAGCACTGGCAATATATAACAAACCGGCCAGCGCAGAGGTTGGCATATTTACACCGATCGTACGCGCCAAATAATAAATGAGAACACCGCTGACTGCCCCCAACAAAGCCGAGAAACTACGCGCCGCAATGATAAATATCGAACTTGAATATCCCATTCCATAAACGAGCTTGCCTATCCCAAACATCACATATTTTGGCAAAGACGGGTAATTAAAATCAGGCTCTGTCTCATCAAAAACCATTTCGCCCTGCAAGGCGCTCTCCACGCGCCAAACAAGTTCATCCGGATTCCAAAGCGCTGGCGTGCCCCAGCTAATGCCTGGAAGGGAGAATCCAAGGAAAAGCAGGAATATACCTGCTGGCAATAAAATCTCAGTTCGAAAAATAAAATCCCTAATTCTTTGAACCATTTCACTCTCTCCAACGCAATCATTTCCGAGGAAAACAAGTTAAACCATGCCACGGAGAAGTCGTAACAAAAGAAGGCTGATCTTTTATTTTTACAGCCAAAGCACGAATGCCGCCACTGGTCTCGCAGCCGAGGATAAAAACATCAGATGCATGCGGAAAATAATCCGGCGGCAAATCCATGGGAAGAAAGACCAGAGCACCTTTCTGGCCGATCAAAGTAAAGTGCAGGCGGTTGAAATCACGTGCTAAATATGTAGCTGATTGTTGATCTCCCCAAAAATCACCAGCTTTATAAAACGATGGATACAGCGCGCGGCCAATCAAAATCTTCGCGCCTGACTCTGTTTCAAGGAAAACCTTTAACTCCTCAACTGTGACCACATTCTCATTCAAGACCATCGGTCCATCCGCCGTAAATCGAGAGGCCATTTGATCAGGCGATAGATCAACAAAATGCCCTGGAACGATTTTCTCGGTCAGAGGCAAAGCCAGACCCATGATCAAGAATAAGGCAAAATAAAGCAATACTTTACTGGGAGTTTCTGCCAAATCTTCGGCGGGTCTTTCGTTCAAATCCCGGTTCACATCAAGCGATAAAGTTTTGATTCCAATCATTGACGACAATATAATTGTGAGGTGGATCAAACCAACACAAAAATAAAGCAGGAAAATCCAGTCCACTGGCAAAACGAACCGCCACCCGGAAATCCGGGCAAGGGACATGCTAAAGTTGTAAGTAAAATGAATGAAAAGGGGCAACAATCCAAGAAAGCCATACCATTGGAATGCCGCGCCAATGCCCAAAGAAATTAGGCCAAGGGTAACAAAGAAAATCAAAATAGAATCCGCCCTCAGATCAATCAATGGATCGCTCCAAATCTTCATCTCGGAAACGTAGGAACGCGGATCGTACAACTTAAGCGACATCGGCAGATACATAACAGAATCCACTTCATTACGAACAAAATAGGACGCGTAGATACGCGCCAGTTCCGCCGGATGATCAATCACATACTGAATAATCTGGCTCCTGATCCGACGAGAGTATTCATCAGGAGATTCTTCGGGAAGAACATCCACCGTATCAGATGGCTCTGTGTACGCACCGGCATACCAGGATATATAGAATTCCGAACTCTCAATTGCGGGTTTTCCATTTACCTGATCGTTTCTCAAAACCCATGGGAAAACCACCGCGGCAAACCCCAAAACAAAAACCAGACTGCGCTGAAACCCTCGTTTTAATTGAAACCCACCTGAAAAGAACATGCCAATCAGCAATGCGGGAATGATGAACTGCGCCTGATGGCTGCGCACAAGCATCACCAATCCAAATGAAGCCCCGGCGACAATCCCAAGGTGCCATGTAGTGGAAGATCTTTTGAGCCATTTAATCAAAACATAGGTCATTAATAGCATCAAGGCCATGGTTGGCACATCAGACATTAACAATTTTGAGTGAGAAACTTCAATTACATTGGTTAACTCAATGGAATTCTTTTCCCTAAAGATGAGCAATATTGCGGTGACCAACCCGGCGGGACGTCCACCAATCTGGAACGTCAAGAGGTAAGCCAGCGCAGGAATAACCGCAAGAAACACGATCTGAAAAGAAATCACAGTATCATATTTTTGCCCACCAATCATATGCAGGAAAGCAAGAAAAAAAACATAAAGCGGACGTAATATGATCTTATTGTTCTGATCTGCACCAATGATCAAGTTTTGTGCCGACTGATCATAAAGCGCAGCATCCGAATACGGATAATATTCAAAATTGGGCGGAGTGGGAGACGGATTGAAATAACTTTCCTCCCGCATGGGTTCTCCCCACCAGACAAGAAACGCCCCAATCCATAACACCAAACAAATGAACAAATCCAAACGGATATGAGGCAGCCAGTTCTTGAGCCGCATCCCCGCCGAATCCCGAGCGACATTACCCCAAGAAATCAATAGCAGACCGAAGAGCCATGCCACAATAACTTGTGAGAATAAGACAGGGGTGCCAGGGGCGTGCCAGCCATAAAGCTCGGGCTGTAACCCTATGCGAGTCCGGGCCACCCAGGACGAAAACAATACTAAAAAGCCACTGATGATGCCGGTAGTTATGAAAAGCTTCTTCCAAGCAAACAAAATTCGCCAATTTAATTTATTTCCGCGCCAGAGAAAAACGCCAACTTGAGTCTGGATGCCCAGGATTATCCCAAAATGAACAAAGGGAAAGATGCGTTCAATCGGAATGCCATATTCCAATATTCTGCCTGACGGCGTAAGGAGCAAAACTGCGCCCAAGAAAACCAAAATCGCGGTAAAGAGATTCAGAACATATCGTCTGAAAGGTGTACTTGAAATATTATCAATATGAAAAATCAATCTATTCAAAAAAAGTTCAGAGAAGCTGCTTCTTAAAAACAATGAACCAAAGAGTACAAAAAGAATAAAGGTTAAGCCCACCATGGCAAGGCGGGATAAGGAGTATCCCAGGAATACGGCATTCTTTAAGTCAGAAGAGACCGAGGATAAATAATAAAAAACAACCGCGCTTTCAAGCGCGTTTATCAAAAAGAAGGTTTTTATGAATAGTGGTTTTGATCTAAACTGCATAACAATCCGCTTCTTACTTTAAAGTGGGTTCCCTACGGAAGCTGCTCAGAGCAATCAAGCTGTCCATCTTTCGGGACAAGCAATTGAACGCCGACTTCTTTCAGGGTGGTTTTCTCATCATAATAGCATAGGATCGGATTCGCGACCCACATCACCCAGGCATTGTTCTCTTCGCCAAACTGAAAAGAATCATCCTTGACCGGTGTACGCAATAATTCACTGATAATTAAAACAAACCTATGCGCGGCGAGGTCGCTATAAAACGGCTCGAAATATGCGCTGTTTGAACTTAATGCCTCATTCATCAAAACTTTTTTCTCATATTCAGGGACCAGGGGGATCTTCGTGACGAAACCAAATGTCAACAATTGCCTTTGATCGATAAATAGAATATCGCCCTTTTGCCGGGCCAGTGAGATCTCTTCTTCAATTGTTTCAAGTGCGGTATCAATTTTTTCCTGAGAGGGCAGCAACTCGAGTGATTTTTCATCGGGAGCATCTGTCAAGGTCACAAGCGCCATGGATTTTTCGCCATAATTATATGAACGCATCTGACGCCAGGGTCCAAGAGCAGGGAGGATTAGAGATAGGATCACAACCGCTTTGATCCAATACGGCAGTTGATCGCCATCCAAGATCAGTTCCCTGCCGCCATTGAACCAGGCGATGACAGCAGTAAACATCAAGCCGATCAGGAACATATCCATATTGTGCAAATCCCCACCGCCGCCTATCTTTGTACTGGCGACCAATCCCACAGCAAGAAACGCCAGTAATGAGGCAAATATGGCAAGTTTCTGCCAGATATTCAACAGCCATTTTTTGTTTATTGCAAGCCATATTAGAATTATCAGCAAGGGTCCTACTGCGATCAGCAACCCGAGTAAAATCCCATTGCCATACGTTGAGTTGGGAAGGAGTCGGTACCAGAGAAGCGGTTGATGGGTAATTTCACTGGTGATCGTCTGCATATTGTTTCCCGCACTGGCAATTTGCCCGCCAATATCTGCCATATCCACGTTCTTTTCAAACAGGGGCATGATCTTTGGCAATAGAAAGCCTCCGAAGAACCCCGCAAAGCCCAAAGAGATGGCACGCGCCCAGTGTTTGGCGGCCAGTTTCCCGTTAAGAAGAGCCGCACCGGACAATTCCAACATGCCGATCCAAATTCCCGGGGCAAACATCCATGTGAACCGGCTGGCCTGCGCGGCGTATCCGGCATAAATAATTAATGGTATGGAAATCCATAAGGGTTTCCGCCAAAGCAAGGCGGTCAATGCGGCGCACAAAACGAGAGGCGAGTAGATCGGTCCTTGTTTCAGGAATAGAAATACCCACAGAATGGTCAACAACCAGGTATATTTATTCCGTGCTGATTTGCTGAAGGAGGCAAGGCCGACAAAAAAATACGGAAGGATCTGGGTTAACCCAACCCAAAACCGCTCCATTCCTATTGTTAGATCAGGGATGATAAAGGGCAAACCTCCAACCAACAGCCTGCTTCTATCTGACAATACTGGAATACTACGATCAACGGGATAATCGTATAATGC
This sequence comes from Candidatus Villigracilis saccharophilus, assembly GCF_016711665.1. Classification (NCBI taxonomy): domain Bacteria; kingdom Bacillati; phylum Chloroflexota; class Anaerolineae; order Anaerolineales; family Candidatus Villigracilaceae; genus Candidatus Villigracilis; species Candidatus Villigracilis saccharophilus. Next base: position 63,770 of record NZ_JADJSO010000017.1, on the reverse strand, counting down.
GCGGCCGAACACCGTCGAATAATCCCAAAGACGATTACCTTCAGACCAGCCTAACGAAAATGGATAATTACTTGCCCCGCTTAATGAAGCCGCGATCGAAAAAGCGCTGCCAGTCAGAATGAGCGCGGCAAGAAACTCCCTCCACCCGATCAGCGAATTGCCTTTGGTAAAAATTCCGGCAATAATAAATACCACTGTGCCCCATATCAAAGCACGAATATATAATCCTTGAAAAACAATACCCCACATTGAATATTGTAAAAACCATACCGGAAAAACAAGCAGCGTCACAGCGAGCAGCCAGCGCAGGAAAAAAATCCGTTCTCGAATCACGGCCACCCGCGTTGAAAAAACTATGAATTTGTCAGGCATCCAAATCAAGAACGTGATGCCCAAGAACAGGGCAACGCAGAAAAAGACAAACACAATGAATAACATAAACCACTTCAAGGAATATTCGCCCAGCCAAACGCCCGTACCCCAGGCGACATTATAGAATTCGAGACACGCGCCATACAATAATATTGCGGTGCCTAGAATAGCTAAAATATTCCCAAGCTGTTTATTCTTACGATCCAACGTCAAATCTCTTCAACTCCGAGTCACTTATTTTCATTCAAACAGTTTAACATGAGATCAAGATACTGCTGGCCCATGCGGTCAACGGTATAAAAACGGGAAATATGCTGCCGCGCCGCCATTCCCATTTTGGTTCGGGTTTCAGGGTCGCGCAGTAATTGTAATATAGCCTCTGCCAGAACCGCCGGGTTCTCAACCGGCACCAATAAACCATGCACACCTTCCACGAGCACTTCATCCACCCCTTCCACCTTTGTGGCAACACTTGGCAACCCCGCGCTCATCGCCTCCAGAAGCGCAATGGGCAGCCCTTCCCAACGGGAAGGCAAAACAAAAATATCTGCGCCTGCGAGGTAACTGGCAACATGATCTGATTTTCCCAATAATTTTACCGAGTGTGACAGACCGAGTCCTTCGATCTGCGACTGCAGGTCTGCCCGTAAAACGCCCTCGCCGCAAATTAAAACTTTCGCATTTGGAAATTCCTTCAATACTGCAGGCATACTTGCGACTAGAACTTGATGGGCTTTTTGATAAACAAGGCGCCCGACAGCCAACAATACAAGATCATCCGCATCCATCCCGGCCTCTTTTCGAACCTCGAGCCTGCGTCGGCTTTCGAGCGGCAGTGGAGCAATCCCATTCTGTATCACCAGAATTCTCTCTGCCCGGACTCCTTCGTTCAAAGCAACTTCATACGTTTTTTGGGAAACGGTCACAAGTTTATGCGCGATATTGTGATTGATCATCCATGAATGGGTTAGTTCACGCCATCTGGAAAAGCCTTCGATCACTCCATGATGGGTCGCGATCCGCACAGGGACACGCGCCAACCATGCAATCGGAAGCGCAACCATATTGCTGTCATGCGTAAAAGTTTCGATGACATCAAATTTTTCGCGTCGCAGGATACTCCAAAGCGAGAATAGCCCATTTACAAAGGGGGCGAAATTCTTTATGCCCTGGCCATGTCCATGAAACGCCTTTAAGTTGATGATCGGGACAGGTGAAAGAGCCTGCCATTTTTCATGCAGACCTTCCTTGTCATACAAAAAGATGACAGTCACTTTATGACCACGCTCATGGAACCAGCGCGCCTGGTCGAGCAGCACCTTTTGCGCGCCACCGGTCGCCATTTGTGTGCCGAGCAGGAGAACAGAGAGAGAGTCGTGATAATTCATCTGCTTTTTAGCTTAATGATCTTCTGAAAAAAATCGAGCCGTGTATTTTCCTTCAAACGCTGGTCAAGATACGGCGCGACAGATTCGATCGGGACCCGCCTCCCCATCATATCGTAAGCAAACTTGCGGATGCGTTCAGCATTTCTCAACAAATTATCTTCCGTATTGGGGATATGCAGGATGGTCTCAAGATCAACTTGATGCAGATCAGTATCACGGTATGCAATGAGCACAGGGATTCCATAAGCCAGCGCTTCACGGATCTTGAGTACCGATGCTTCCTCCATGTCGTTACGATGAATGGCTAGGGAGCCACAAGCCACATCTGTATTCAAAAGGATCTCGCGCACTTTATCCCTGCTTAGAAAGCCATGTAAACGCACATTCGCAGGAATATCAATCTCAATATCCTTTTTTGAATATCCGACGATGTTCACAACCAGATCAGAATTTGTCCTGGCGAAATTAATCAACTTATCAACGCCATGCCATGCCATGCCGGGCGAACCAACCAAGGTAATCACAGGGAACTTGTTGTGCGCAGGCGGGAGCGCCTCGGTATCCTTCAAGTCAATCCCATTGGAGATCACAACAACGTTTTTTTTACCATCAGGGAATAACATTTCTGCCAACTCGAAGGATGGAACGATCACTCCACATGCAGGATCAATGGTCAGATTACGCGTGAGCAGGTTCATCCAGTAAAAAAACAACCCGCGCTTACGGTATTCATTCACATCGTTGGAGTTCGTTTCCAAGACGACAGGTGCTATCTTAAACAGGGCATGCAATGGATATGAATATAATCCAAACCGCAAATAGATGATGTCAGGGTGATACTGTTGAATGGAAACAAACATGCGCTTCAGCATGACCGAACGCTTGATCTCGCGCTCAAGCAAGCGAAGTAACTTAAACCTGGAGCGGGTTTCAAAATTAAATTGCCGCGCATCGGGAAACGAGAGCTCTGCAGGTGTAAGGCTAAACAGAGCCGCCTCGTGACCCTGTTCGTGCCAGATCGAAACCTGGCTTTTTATTTTTTTACCGACTCCGCCTTGCATGATCTCAGGCGCAACGTGGACGGTGACATAGGCAATACGCATTGACAGTTTTCTCTTAATTTCAGGATGGAGAATTTACGAATCGATCCAGCCAAAGTTGAAGACTTAACCAGCGCCAGATCATAAAGCCGAGGTCGCGCTTTTGAGCCCGATGCTCTTCAAGAAGCAGGCGGATTTCAGATGCATTCAGATATGGATTGGAGCGAAAAGCCGCGGAATTAAAGACATCATCGGTCCAGCCTTTTAGATCAAGCGACAGCCAGATTTTTTCCGGGGTAACGAATCCCATTTTATCAGTACGGGTTCGGATAGCCTCAGGCAGTATTCCTTTCATGGAATCCCTTAGGATCGTTTTTGTATAACCGTTATTGATCTTCTGATTTGCAGGCAGGGAGAAAGCAAATTCAACCAATCGATAATCAAGGAATGGAACACGGGCCTCGATGGAGTGCGCCATGGAATTTCTGTCTTCATAATGCAGCAGCCCCGGCAGGGAGGAACGTGTCAACGCCTGATAGAGGCGTTTTGAAAACGGGTTTCCCGAATACTCAATCTGCTCATCCGGGTAGCGGCTCCGAAACCTGGATACAAGATCAGCTTGAAGGCCGACCGCCCCGCGCCTCGCACGCACCTGGCGCTGGAAAAACGTCGGCGCGATCGAAAAAAGCGTGTGTTGAATTAAATAAGCAGGAGAAACCTGATACATATTTTTATAAGCAGACCATTCCTTTTGCAGGTCTTGAAATCGCCCCTGACTCAACAAAGTCCCCCAGTACGAATCGAAATATGGGTGGTAGCCCGCAAGCAGTTCATCCCCGCCCTGACCATCCAGCAGGACCCGCACTCCGCGCTGAGACGCGATTTTCATAACACACCATTGGGCATAAATACTTGTAGAACCAAAAGGTTCTTCCTGATGCCAGACCAGGTCAGGCAAATCGCTTAATAGATTTTGCGGTTTGGGAAAAGTATAGTTCCGTTCGGCAGATGTAACAGATAAAACTTTTTCGATATGCTCTCTTTCATCGAAGCGCAGATCCTCAAAGCAGGAGGAGAATGTTTTTTGCTTTCCGCCGATCAGGTCAGTGGGTACAGAATGATCCGAAAACAAGAGCTTATTCGCCAGGCAGACAATCGAAGATGAATCCACCCCCCCACTCAGGCAACTACCAATGGCAACATCGCTGCGCAGATGTAAGCGGATCGAATCTTCAAACAGATCGTAAAATTGATGAATGTATTTCGCATCGGCTTGCGCGCCTGAGCCGAAGTCTAATTTATCATCAGGGTTAATGTTCCAATAACGCTTAATATGAAGATTTGAATCTTCGAGCATAAGAAAATGAGCTGCGGGCAATTGGTGAATATCGGTAAAAAATGTTTCGGCAGTATGATCCAGCAAACCATAATTTAAATAATCATAAACAATGGCATCGTTGGGTTTACGCTCAATATTTGAATATTGAAGCACAGCCTTGATCTCAGAAGCAAAGACAAAGCGTTCACGATCAAAGAAAAAATAGAAGGGCTTTATCCCAAAACGGTCACGGGCGCAAAACAGGCGTTTATTCCGTTTATCAAACAAGGCGAATCCCCACATCCCATTAAAACGATCAAGGCAACCCTCCCCCCAGGCGTCATATGCGTTCAAGATCACTTCGGTGTCTGTCTGTGTCCGAAACACATACCCCAGCGCTTGTAATTCATCCCGCAGTTCAATATAGTTATAGATCTCCCCGTTGAACACGATCCAAAGAGAACCATCCGCATTGCTCATGGGTTGATGGCCGGCTGGGGAAAGGTCCAAAATAGACAGGCGCCGAAAACCAAAGGCAAGATCAAATTGCGGATTGAAAACATTCTCAATACGGGGCAATCGCACATGCGCGGCGCTTTGCGGTCCGAGGCAGGACGCGACTTCATTACTGCTCGAGTTGATCAACAGATAGCCTTCATCATCCGGACCGCGATGACGGATTGAATTCAATGAATTAATCAGAGCGCCCAAATCAACCGGTTGTTTATGAAGATTCCAAACTCCAAATATTCCGCACATTAAAAGCACACTCCTATCCTGGTTGGATATCCCCGGGATTTACAGATATTTACGACTCAAGGCGTATCTCTTTCAGTCTCCTGGCAAAGTCAGAGAAGTTGAGATGGGCATTATAGCGAGTTTCCCAAATATAGCGGCTTCCTTTTCGTTTCGTTTCAGCTTCACCCGGATGATCGATCAAATAGAACATTGCTGACGAGATTTCCTCCCCAGCGGCGTTGGGACCTATAAGAATGCCATTCTGTGTGGATACAATTTCCACGTTCCCGCCCACCGCAGTGGCAATCACGGGGATCCCACAGCTTATTGCTTCCATAATGGAAACCGGTGTTCCTTCCGTTTCACTCACATTGATAAATACATCAAATGGTTCATCCCTATACAACTGAAGCAAGGCTGTATTATCTGAGTACCCTGAAAAAAACGCCTTTGCATTGGCTGGAAATTTTTTATTGGCAAGATTTTGAAGTTCATCGCGCGTCACCCCATTCCCGACATGGGTCCATTCAAAATGCTGTCCGGGACGTAATAATGCTGCCTGAAGAACTGCCTCCAGTATCCTTTCCACTCGTTTTTCAGAGCGGATCATGGAACAGGAGACCATACGAAATACGCCATCCTGTGAGGACCGACTCAAAAAACCAGGATCTGGAACGCCCAACAAAGCTGTTTCAAAAAGAGCGGAAAAAAATCGGTAATGATCGATAAAATAGGTTTTCCCAGCGAAAGAAGCAGGGAAAACCCTGTCAATAAGTTCTAACACCGCGGCGCGGCAGGGAAAAAAGGGTGGATCGTAATATTGCTCTTCAAAGACATCATAACCGTGCGCGCGCGACACCAGCTTCAATTCTGGAACCTGCCTCTTTGCCAGGCTGATTCCTCCAGAGGCTTGATCGAACCAGTAGGTATAAAAAAGACAATCCTGGCCATTTAATTTCTGACGGTCAAGCCAGTTGATAACCCATTGATGTGTGATCTCGGCTTTGCCTGCAAAAGAAACCAACCTCCTGTATGCTTTATATGAAAACAGCGGGAAATTACTCTCCATCATACCCTGACGGAACAATGGAGAAAAAAGACCTTTTAGAAAAATGGTGTACACGCTATGGGAGGCAAGATATTCAGCATAACTGACATCGACTTCCGCATTAAATAAGTCACCAAAACGACTGCCTTCAACTGTTTCGGGAACAAAAATAACCCTGTCAAACTCATCAAGCAGGTGTCGGACTTCAACATTCAAAAAATTCTGCTCCCCACCGCGAACATAGGGGTAGGAAGATGTAAATACAATCAAATTCACGATATCAGCCTTTTTATTCTTTTATAAATTCCTGGCGATGTTTTGCAAACTCATCAATCGCGCGTTCATAATCATCCGGGCGACCAATATCGAGCCAATAACCGTCAAATTTAAACACATTGACCTTTTGTCCTGCCTTGAGCAGGTTAAGCATAAGATCGGGAAGATCCAGTTTTTGATTTAAAGGAATGTAATTCAGAATGGCAGGCTCAAAAATATAGATGCCCATGCTGACCTCATAATGATAGGTCGGTTTCTCAATATAATTGGCCACCCAGTTGTCTGAGTCGACATCGATCACGCCAAGATCAATTTTCACGTCGCGCTGATAACAGGCAATCGTAGCCAGCACGCCGCGTTCACGATGATTTTTCAGCATGGCGCTGTAATCGATCGTGGTCAACAGGTCACCGTTCATCACGAGAAAAGTCTCATTTAGATTTGGAACGAGCGCAATTGGTCCCGCCGTCCCCAAGGGCTGCCCTTCACGCGAATATTCAAGCGTGGCGCCAAATTTACTTCCGTCGCCGCAATAGGCCATCAACAATTCTGCCAAATATCCAACCGCAAGGGTCTGGTCATCAAAGCCGTGGTTTACCAATTGACGCATGACGATTTCAAGAATCGGCATTTCACCGACCGGCATGAGCGGCTTCGGCAAAACGGTTGTATAAGGAGCAAGGCGGGTGCCTTTTCCACCAGCAAGTATCACAGCACGCATAATCACCTACACAGTATATTGGTCGGGACGATAAAGATCGATATGAGCCGAGATCCACTCAATGGTGGCACGCAGTCCCTCATCGAGAGAGACGCGCGGCTCCCATCCGATCATTTCACGGGCCTTTTGATTGGACGCCCATAACTTCATCACTTCACTTTTTCCAGGGCGGATGCGTTGAGCATCCATCACCACTTTTGGCGATTTACCAATGATCCCAAATATCTTATCGACCAGATCGCCAATACGGATGGTGTTGTCGTTGCCAAGATTGATCTCCTGCCCAAGAACATTCTCAGCCAAGGCGACGCGCATAAAACCATCAGCGGTATCGGCAACAAAAGTGAAATCGCGTGACGGGTCCAGACTGCCCAACTTAACTTCATCACGCGTAAGCGCCTGTGTAATGATCGTGGGAATCACAGCGCGGGCGGACTGGCGCGGCCCGTAGGTATTGAAAGGGCGCAGCGTAACCACAGGCACCTCAAAGGAACGATAAAAACTTTCGGCGATCTTATCCGCGCCGATCTTGCTGGCAGAATAGGGAGACTGTCCTTGAAGCGGGTGGGACTCATCGATGGGCACATACTGCGCCGTGCCATACACTTCACTCGTGGAGGTATGCACGACACGCCGCACTTTAAAATCACGCGCCGCCATCAACACATTTAACGTACCCATGATGTTTGTGTCGATCACTTCACGCGGATGCACATATGAATACGGGATCGCGATCAATGCACCGAGATGAAAGATCGTGTCGACATCCCGCGCGGCTCCCCGCACCGCCTCCACATCTCGCAAATCGCCGTAAATGATCTCGAGTTGTGAAAATATTTCAGGCGCAATCAAGCGCAGCATGCCCACATCATTGCGCGAGTTATAGCGTGTGAACGCACGTACGCGCGCGCCTTCATGCACCAATCTTTCCACAAGGTGGCTGGCAACAAATCCGCCCGCCCCGGTCACAAGCACTTGTCTGTTTTTCCAATCCATACTCACTCCAGTTCTGATTTTACTCTTTGGCGCCAATCATTCAATAGATCAGATAACGACTCTCGCAGGGAGATCTTTGGACGCCAGCCTGTAGCCCGATTCAGTTTTAGCGAATTCCCAACTTGAATGGGAATATCATTTTTTTGGAAGCGCGCCGCACCTAATTCAACTGTGAATTGATTCGGCGACATGGAGATCATCTCACTCAAGCATTTTCGAATCGCCACCGCATGTCCGGAACATACATTATAGACCTGCCCGGCTTTTCCTTTTTTGGCAACCAACTCAAAGGCGCGGGCCGCGTCGCGCACATCCAAAAAATCACGGCGCGCAGACAAATTCCCGGTCACGATCCCGTTCTCATCGTTTAATTCGGCAAGCGCGATCTGACGCGCAAAAGCTGAACAAGCAAGATCAGCGGACTGGCCCGGTCCTAACAAATTGAACATACGCACGATCATAACCGGCAGGCAAAAAGATTGGTAATAGCGCAAAGCAGCCGCCTCCTGCGCGGTCTTGCTGACTGCATAATGTGTAAGTGGGCGCAGAGCAATCCGTTCGCTGATCGGCTTCCCAGATCTATGACCATACACAGCGCTTGAACTTGCCACTACTATAACAGGCCGAATCCCTGCAGCCAGTACCGACTCAAACAATGCAACTGTGCCAAGCAGATTTACCATATAAAAAAGTTCAGATGCATCAGACTTAATACGCCCGGCAAGATGAAATATAACATCAGGACGAGCTTCCTCCAGGGCAATTCTGAGCGCATGTCGGTCGGTTATTTCACCTTGAAAGGAACGGCTGTTCGTACCGTCAGGACGCCGGCCAAAGCCAAAAACATCCCAACCAGCAGCGGTCAGGTGGTCAGCAAGATGCCTCCCGACAAAGCCTTGCTTCCCGGTTATCAAAGCCCGTTTCATCTCCCTTTTAGATTCCTGATACCGTTCAATGTGCCGCGCAAGGCTTCTCTTTTGGTGAGGTTTACAACGATCAAGCCCAGTAATGCCCAATAGTAAGCCGCCCAACGCCATTTATCTTTACTCCAACTCTTGCGGAAAAGATAATCATAGTTCACAACGGTCATTTCGGCCCATTGTCGATAATTCAAACGATTCTTTGGGCTTTCATTATGGGCCAGCGTGGCAGACGCGTGGTAGTAGATCTTATAGCCGGCATCCAAAACCTGCTTGGAAATATCAGAATCTTCCATCAGACCATAGCGGACAAGCTTTTCATCAAAGCTCGCCTTATCGAATACTTCCCGCCGAAACGCCATGCAACAACCAGACAGGCATTCAATATATCTGCTTTGAAGGATCGCGTGAGGATGAGTCGCCATACCAGACCAGCGAAATCGCCCGCTGCCATTATCCACCAACCCAAAAATCGACCGCAACAGAAAGAAGATTTTTTGCTCCAGCCAAAACCTGACCGGTTTCGACTGGCCTCCAAGCGGACGAATGATCCTGCCGCCGACAGCGCCAATTTCATGGAAAAGGTCATTTGCAAAAATTCTTTCGATCTCATCAAAATAATTAGAATCCAACTCCACATCGTCATCAAAAAAGAAAATCAGATCGCTTACAGATTCGCGAATTCCATAATTGCGCTGCAAGGTCAGCCCTGGCTGGGTATGGAAATAACGCGTTGAAAAAGGGATCTTGATCGAGTTTAGATAATCTTCAATTTTTTTTTCATCAGACGAATCCACAATAACGAGCTCATCCGGCAAACGGGTCTGCTTTACAAGGGAAGATAATGTCTTCTGGAAATCATCAAATCGATTCCGCGTGCAGATGATGACCGAGATCTTCATCATGAACCCAAAACCTTCTCAAAGATTTGTTTGTGGCGGGCGGTGAACTTTTCCAGCGAAAATAATTCCACAGCACGCTGGCGTGCCTTCTGCGAATATTCGTTGCGGCGGGAAAAAACTTTCATCAGCGCATCTGCCATGGCTTGCGGGGCGGGCAGGTTGATCGTATCCCAATCATGCTCCACATGGACACCGATACCTGCATCGCCGACCAACTCTGGCACGCCGCCATTTTCCAAATGTACAACGGGCATGCCCAGCGCCAGCGCTTCCAACACAAGACCTGGGGAAGAATCTGCATATTGTGTATGAAGTAAAAAGTGCGCCTGTGAATAAAGCGCAGGCGCTTCCGCCTGGGTATACGCTCCCGTAAAAGTTACATGGTCTGTCAGATCCAATTCCTTCAAAATACGCGCGGTCCACTCCTTTGCTTCGTGATCCGGGAGCCAGAGTTTGCCCGTCACCATTAGCCTCGCGTTGGGGATCTCCCGATGCAAGGCCTTGAGCGTATTCAACGCCAGCTCCAAACGGTACTGCTGGAACTGATTCCCGCCCAAAAGGAGGGTCAATGCATCCGGCTTTTCCGGGCAGGCATCAGGAGTAAAGAGACGGGTATCGACTGGATTATAGATGATCTCATGAGGCACTTGCGGCGGCAGGAGATATCGTTCCGCGCTTATCTTGCAAAATCGACTTTGATAAACGATAAAGTCAGCAGAGTGGATGACCGTCTTCAACTCGCGATTGGATGCTTCATAATTCAAGCCGTCCCACGCCGGGAAGGCGACACCATTTTGATTAATGACAATCTTCAATCCTTTACGCTTTGCTTCTGCAAGAATCGCCGTACGCAAGGGATGCCCGACGCTGCTAACTGCATATAAAAGGCTTGCGGAAGGGAATTGGTGCGGAAATGTCTCAGCCAGATAAGTTAGCTTGACCGAGCCGCCATGTGCGAATTCACTGCGTAAAGCCGGCGGCTTAGGAAAATTCGTGGTCAGGTACGTCACTGAAAGGCGCCCTTCGCTTTTTCCGATCTCTGAAACTCTGAGCCATAAAGGAAGATTGAGCAGTGCGTCACGCAAGCGAAATATCAGCTGAAACAGATTTGGAAATTGTTTCTTGAGGAAATTTAACCGTTTTCTGATCATGTTTTTTTTACGGGAACACACTCTGCCCAAATATCTCCCCAGCGAATCTCAAAATGCCTTATCTCCAACTCCGCAGCCTTCATTTCATCCATAAATATTTGAGGAGAGTATTCAAGCACATGTGTATCATCGGTATATGGGAACAAGCCAAGTTCCCGTTTTAAGGCGGCGAAGAAATGGCGTTCGAAAGTCGGCACTCTGATCAGGAATTTCCCCGGGTGGAATCGTTCGGACAGGTCATTAAGAAAATTTTCGCGATTCTCCAGATGTTCAAGAATACTGGAAAGAACGATCACATCAAAAAACTCGACTTTGGGTATATCTGTAAAAACATTTCCAACCACATAGTCGACATTCGGATGTGAAAAACGCTGCTTTGCAAACTCAATTTGAGCAACATCGAAATCAATCCCGAGCACCTGTGCGTCTGTATGAGTTGCTATGGAATGGGCAACGGCTCCAATGCCACACCCAAGGTCCAGCACACGGGCATTTTTCGGGATACGGTCATAGAAAAATGAATGGATGCCATCCATCAGTTCATGTTTGATATGTACTCCATTCCCCCAGCGTATGCTTTGAAGATCGATCGCATTGGATACCTGATCAAAAATACCCAGCAACCAGCGTATGGCATCACGGGGTGGAGCAGATTCTTCGGCGGAGATCAGTAATTTGATAATATATTTCCGTACAGATCGGGGCAGCACAAGATAGGCAACTCTGGAGAAAATAGAATTAATGGTTTTTTTCATGCAATAAATCCTTTCATAAACGAAGCCCACAATGGAATTTGCGCAATATAGTCGTTGTTTTTTGCGCCTTCCCTGCCACACCTCAAAATTGGCAACAATGCATCATCCCCCAAATCATAGACTTGCGTTACACAGGCCGCAAGTCCTTCAACATCCTCAACATCAACCAGCCAGCCATTCTCGCCATTCCTGATCAAATCAACAGCCTGCCCCACCCTGGTACTTACAATCGGAACGCCGCTGGCCATGCTCTCCAAAATAGATTTCGGTCCTCCCTCCTGCCGTGACGCAACAAGATATACATCAAGCGCCCAAAACATTTTCGCGATATCTGGGTATGATTTTAAATAGACATGCTTGTATGGGACTTGCAATTCATCCAACCCCTTCTTAACATATCCTCTTGCTGGACCTGAAAGTAAAACATATAACTCCGGAATATCCCTTTTCAACAATTTAATTGTCGCTAAAAACACATCGGGGCCTTTTATTAACTTGGGATCAAATCCTTCGTCCCAGCCAACCCCATCCTTTTGGAAGGATCCGACCACAAAAGCAGACTGCGGGATGCCCAATTGCGCACGAATATTTCTTTTTTGCTGCGCGGTACGGAAAGGGAAATAACCCAAATTGACCCCAATGGGAATCATAAAAACCTTTGACCGATCAATGCCCGTTTCCAAAACCACATTCATCATTTCCGTGTGTGAGACCTGTACGCGGGTAATTTGCTCATGATGCGTGCGCAACGAGTTGTGGACCGAATCAAACAACTCGTCGCCTGTATTCGGTTTCCCGTGAAAATAAGCAAAACCGATCCGGCAAGGCTTCAATTTAAGCCAGTCATCATTCATTAAAAAAAACTGGTTGGAAAAGAAAATAGCCTGCGGCGACGCGGCATGCTTCCAAATCGGCTTCGCCAGCCGCACATCAAGCCGCTTACATATACGCTTGAGTTCGCGCATCTCCCAATCGAGAACCCACCCCGCGCTGTCGCCATACAATATCAAACGGGAGTAGGGCTTCCAATGGAAGGAAGCGATCTTTAAAAATCTTTTTGCTATTTGGTTTCCAAAATTCTTCATTGGTCCATTTTACGCTTTATGGTTAAGTACTTCAGATACTTTGTTCAGACACATCACAGGTTACATTCTCTTGTGCAGGAAACGCAGCAGCCGATCGCGGATTCTGGCAACTGGCAGCCAGGGGGGGAGGCGCTCAAACCACTTCAGCAGTGCCCAAGGCTTGCTGGATACAATCCTCTGCATAGTTGTCTCTGCATCCCGGTATTTCTCCACGCTCCCCTTATTGCGATCGACGGTCATTCCCAATTGATAGAAAAATTCCCGAATGAAGGGTGTTTCGCTCGAATTCCGCATCAGAACGGACAGTTCAGACGGATACTCATTCCCAACGAACAACACTCCCAGTCCGCTGCCATGGGAAACCTCAAAAGAAGGATACTTCGCCTTAACCTCACTCCAAAGCTGCCATACCCCGAAATCGGTCTTATACACTGAAATATCATGGAAAAGAATTACGCCCCGTCGGCTCATTTTCGGAAGCCATCCTTCAAAATCTTTTTTGACAGCTTCGTATGTATGCAGTCCATCAATGTGAAGAAGATCAATAGAACCGCCTTCAAACAGGCTGAGCGCATTCTCAAAATAGCTTTGGATCAATTTAGAGAATTTTGAATACAAAGGATCATGATGATCTTTCAAATCGCTCAAAACTTCTTCACCGTAAAATGAAGCATGTTCATCACCCACCCATGCGTCAACCGCATAACAAAGGGTATTCAATTTCAACGTATCCACAGCTTGACAAAAGGCGCAGTACGAAACGCCGTTATGCGTACCCAATTCCACGATCAAGGCGGGGCGTAAGGCGTCTACCATGAACATGGCAAACGGCACATGCAGCCACCAGGCTGAAGCGGCAACCCGCAAAGGGCGGGCAAACATGATCGGGTGGGACAATGGGTTGAATTTATTCATTTATTCTCCTATTGGGATCAATGGATTGACCATCCATTAATCCCAAGATTTGCAAATATAGTTCACTGACCTGTTCCATAGATGGAACAGATATTATAGACTGGACCGCTCGATAATTTTTGACGATCTGCTCCAAAAGCCCGGGAATTTGCTCCGCCATTTCAAACCCCGCCCCGGCCTGCCCCACAATTTCAGGGTGACCTCCACTCTGAAAGTAGATGGCTGGAAGCCCGCAGGTCAACGCTTCGATCAACGAATTGGAACACGGGTCGTTCCGACTGGCAGTGAGATAAATATCATGACCACGGAATAAATCCGCCATGCGAAACGAATCGACGGCGGGCATCATGTAGATATTCTTAAACACGACCGAACTGCGCCCCACAAAAGTCATTTCGAATCGAGTCCAATCCAGATTCTCATCCAACCACTGGTAAACAAGCGCGCCCTTATTGGGATTATCTGACCAACTTGATGCGATCAGACGCGTTTTCCGATCTGAGGAAAACCCCGCCCTTCCACGCGCATGAAAGATGTGCGGGTCTGCAGCATTCATAATGATCACTGGTTTCCGGAACTGCATTCCCAGTTCCAGGTGCTTTTCCAAGCTATAACGGGATTGGAAGATGGTTTTATCTGCATATTTTTGGTTGACAGCGTGGATGCTTCCATCCACACCATCATCCCAACCGCGATAAACCCCAATGGGACCATCCACACGGTGGACATACAATACAGAGGAGCGCCGGGTTCGCTGGAGGCGTTTTTCATTGAAATTGAAAGAGTTGAACAGACAGGCGCGCGTGGTGCGGGAGATGATATTATTCTCTACGCGTAATCCATGCATTTCTGCCTGCATCCGAAACGCGCGCAGAAATTGATGCCCTCCGCCTGTAGGAGGCGGCTCAAACTCGTGGAAGATGGACAGGTCTGAAGATGTGAACTGACCTGCAAGAACAGCCCCAAAATCTAAAAGTCCATTACGGATGCCCATTTTCATTATAGGTTACGGTTGTTTTTTTCGCGCAACAACCATTACCATATGCCCGATCTCGGAGTTGACATAAGGCACGTACTTGCTGATGCGCAGGATAATTTTTTTCAAAGATTCGGGAATCTTTTTCAACCAGTGCAGTTCCTGTGAAAGCGTGTTCTGGTGCGAGTAGGTGTAATATTTTTCAATTTCAAAACCAGCCTTCTCAAGAAAACGGTAAAACTCCATTCTAGTGAATGCATACTGGTAGAAATCCATCCCCCCCACTTCATCCTGATATGCGCCGCGTGCTGCCCGCCAACGCCTTAAGGGATTAAAGTATGGAACAGAGATAAGCATGATGCCCCCGGGTTTCAATATCCGACACATTTCCGTGAGAAATGGTTCCGGTCCTGCGCGCCTATGTTCAACCACACCAAGCGAAATGACGGCATCAAAAGAATTTTCCGCGATGCCCAGCGCAGTGATATCGCCACACACCAACGGCAAAGAACCGGCATAGATATTTGCCATCTTCATGGCATGCAGTTCGTAATCGAGGCCCATACACCGATAGCCCCTGACGTTTAAAGCCTTAACATATTGAGCCGTTCCGCAGCCAGCTTCTAGTACCAGTGCCTGTTTGGGCAAGTGACGGGTAAATATCTTCTCGAAAGGGTTAAGAGTGCCGGCCCGGAACGGCTCATAGTATTCCTGGTTTGCATAAGCGCTCCACACAGTTTTCCAATATTCTTTGTCTGCCGTTTGGTGAAAATAAACCAATCGTTCCCCTTCCAGTTGACGGTTGCCGTCTTTTCCATTTTTCACATTTTCCATTTTCGTCTCCACATCGGGCAGGTTCTACCTGACTGCTTTTACAAAATATCCCGTTGTAAACTTCTGCCAGGCAGCGCTTTCCCTGCCGAACATGCGCAGGTCATAATGGAATAGCAGACGGGAGGTCCATTTCATAAGCCAGCGCATCAACTTGTCGAAATATGTGTTTCCTACCACACCGGAAATACCCAATTCCACGATCAGCCCCAAAACACCTGCGTACCCACCCATGCGGTAGACTTCAACCAGCTTGAAATCACGGAACAGATGTCGAATTCCATCCTCGGTAAAGCGTTGGAAATCGTAGGGATCGGCATGGACCGGGTAAAAAAAGGGAACTGACGCAAAGACCTGCCCACCGTCATGAAGGAGGCGGTGCATTTCATCCACACAGGCCTGCGGGGCGGGCAAATGCTCCAGTACTTCGGTACAGATGATGCTATCTGCAATTTGCGTTTTGAGCGGGGTTTTTGTTACATCTGCAAAAAGATCGGGGCTGGTCTGCAGGTCGAGGTTAATGTACAGCCACATATCCGCCTGATATTCCGGAGGCTGGAAGGTGCCGCGTTTCTCACTGCGTTTGCCGCCCAGGTCAATCACCACTCCACGCATTTCCGGAGAAAAGCGGGCCATGGCGGCATCCAACCATAAACGACGGTAGGTGACATACTTGTTTTGCCAGGGCTTGGAGGGAATATCTTGATGAATGTTCATGCGAATTCTACCTTGCAAGGGTGGTTGCTCTTACCTGCCTTTAAAGGATTTGCGCCAGAATTTTCGCAGCCTTTCGATGATGCTTCTAGACCGCATATATTCACGCAGAACAACGCGACTGACAAAACTCTCACGTGTATTTTGAAATAATCTTTTGCCAAGTTCGTCCAGTGAATCGTTTGACAATGACTTCGCTTTAAACTTCTCGGCATAGTAGGATTGATATTCCTCCCAGTTATAGGTCTCAGTCATATATGGACGAAGTTCGATGTAATTACGGGTGAATTTCCTGACATTGACAAGGTCGTCAATCTCCAACTCCATACCTGCATCAACAATCGCGCTGCGGTTTCGGGATCGGAAATCACCAAACTCCATGGGGAGTTGCGCGCCTGTATTTTCATCTTTGATCGAGTCGATATCGAACTCGAACGAAGGCGGCAATCGCAGGTTTAGGATCCATGGCAAGCGGACATCCGTATGAAAGAGACGATCTGCCAATTGATAGCGCCGATAAAGCCATGTGTAGGGGCGCGCTTCCTCAAGCATATCTGCACAATCTACTTTTATTTCGCTCACTGCCTGGGCTGGCACATACTGGTTGACATGCATGGTGATGATGCAGTCCAGTCCCTCTGCACGGGCTTGAGCGACAGCAATATTAGCATTCGGTCCGCAGGGTTTCCAGGCATCAAAGACTTCCTGTCCTTGATCGCCCACTTGGAACCATGTCCGCTCGTCTGAAAGCAGGCTGATCTTGTCAGACAAGGCAGACAGGCCTGCGAAGCCATAAGCGCTGCGAGAGGTGGAAACAAGGTAAACACGGTCTGCAAGGGAGCAAAAACTCTCCACGGTTACCTTATGATTATATTGATAGCCAAATTGATCCAATGGACCAAGCGGGCAGTAGATCGCTATCTTCATTACACCTCGGTCAACACGATTTACTCAAGCGACCATTCGCCATCCACCAGGCACATGGTCTGACGTTCACCCGGGAAGAAACCGGTCCCAAAAAAGTCGCCATGGATAACCTCAAGGTTCATGACATTTTCAACCCTGTCAGAGTATTCATTATCAACTTTTACAGAACATTCAACAAAATAATTGGAAGCAGGCAAAGGCAGGCGCGGAATACGGCAAATAAAAACACCTTCCTCCGGCACCTTTCTAAATTCAAGTCCCTGAATAATGCTTGCATGGGTAAAAATGGCGATGCCCTGCTGATCGTACACGATGATGCCGGTCTTAACCGCCCCGCCCGCATAATTTTTGTTGGCCTTATACCGCAGACAAACAAAAATTTCCTGACCCGACTGCGCCGCATTAAGAGGATGCCCTTCCGCATCCCTGAGATATGCATTGGTAATCCGGATCTGCCCCGATCCGGGGCGTAAGGATAGGTCGGACAAAAACACATCCGGTTTATTGACGCTGTCCACGTAGTTTCGGATCGCTTCATTCTGAGTGCCCGAAAAAATCATACTGCCTCGTTGAAGGACAATACCGCGTTGGCATAAGGCTTGAACAGCCGCCATGTTGTGACTTACGAACAGCACTGTGCGTCCCTGCCCGACCACATCGTTCATTTTTCCCAGACACTTCTTTTGAAATTCAGTATCACCCACAGCCAGAACTTCATCCACCACCAAAATATCAGGATCCAGGTGGGCGGCGACAGAAAAGGCAAGGCGGATATACATACCGCTTGAATACCGTTTTACGGGCGTATCGATGAATTGTTCCACACCGGAGAACGCCACGATCTCATCCATTTTTCGCTTTACTTCATCGCGAGTCATGCCATTGATCGCGCCATTAAGATAGATATTTTCCCTGCCTGTCAATTGAGAGTGAAAGCCGGTTCCAACTTCGAGCAGGCTTGCGATCCGTCCATTGACCTTGATCACACCCTCTGTGGGAGCTGTCACCCGCGAAAGGATCTTCAGCAGGGTACTCTTCCCGGCTCCATTTCGTCCGATGATTCCCACAGCCTCCCCTTGTTTAATGGAAATATTCACATCCTTAACAGCCCAAATGGTCTGACCATCGCGGTTGCCATGATCAACCTGCCCGAGTTTAAGATAGGGGTCCGGTTTCCCCAATTGGCGCGCCCACCACCGCTTGAGATCGCCATAAAAGGTTCCGGTACCGATCACTCCCAGACGGTAGCTTTTGGATACATTTTCGATCGAGATCGCAATATCAGACATTGTTACACCGTATCCATAAATGTGTTTTCGACGTGATTGAACGCCACGATCCCGATCACAAGCGCCGTCAACATACACAAAAAGCTGTAAACCAAATAGACAGGCTCCAGCGCGCTCGTACCTAAAAATGCGAAACGGAAGACCTCCACGACAGGGGTCATGGGGTTTAATAAAAGCAGCCACCTCAATCCCGCATCCACACTGGAAAGCGGATAGATCACCGGCGTACCGTACATCATTAGCTGCACCCCAAACCCGACAAGTTGCTGAAGGTCACGATACTTGGTTGTCATGGATGAGATAATAATCCCAAAGCCCAGCCCCAAGCCAGCCATAATGATCAACAAGACGGGCAAAAGTAACGCCCACCAGGTGACATGCACAACAGCGCCTTTCAGCATAAAATACACCAGAAATGCCAAAAAGACACCCAGCCGGATTCCAAAAGAAATGAGATTGGAAATCACGATCGAGATCGGAACGCTCAAGCGGGGGAAATAAACTTTTCCAAAGACGGCTGCATTTCCAGCAAAGGTATCTGAAGTGCTGGTAACGCATGTGGAAAAATACACCCAGACCGTGTTGCCAGCCAGATAAAATAGGAAGGGGGGAAGTCCATCCGTGGGAAGTTTAGCAATGTTCCCAAAGATCACGGTAAAAACCACGGTAGTCAGGATCGGCTGGATCAGGTACCACAATGGACCAAGAATCGTCTGTTTGTAATATGCGACAAAATCGCGCCAGACGAACAATAAAATCAAGTCGCGATACCGCCAGATCTCTCCCAACTGCAGATCCCACCATGCTCGTTGAGGACGAATGATCAGAGTCCATTTTTTTTGAAGTTTATTTATTTCCATAGCAGATATTTTCAACCTTATTAATTTTTCCTGAAAGTTTCCACAAACTTTTCACAAAAATCACTTTTCAAAAAATTCCTTCACAGTATCAACCACTTCATCCTGTTGAGACAGAGGCAATTCCGGGTAGAGCGGAAGCGCGAACGTCTCGCGTGAAGCTTTTTCAGCATGAGGAAAATCACCTTCCTTATATCCAAGTTTTCGGCAAGGTGTAGCCAAGTGCGGAGGCAATGGATAATACACCTCCGAGGCAATCCCCTTCTGCTTCAAGAAAGCCTGCAACGCATCACGTTTTTCCGAGCGGACAATATACAAGTGATACACATGCTTGCCCCACTCGCGCTCCACCGGAATCACAATGCCTGAAGAACCAAGCTTCTCGTTATACCGCTGAGCCAGTTCGCGGCGCTTTTCATTCCACGAATCCAAATGCGGGAACTTGGCTTGCAGGATCGCAGCCTGCAGCGCATCCAGCCGGCTGTTATAACCGACTTCCTCCGAATAATATTTTTTCTTCCAGCCGTGCGTGCGCAGCATCCGCATCCGTTCTGCAAGCAACGGGTCATTTGTCACCACCATGCCCGCATCGCCGAACGCGCCTAAATTTTTCGTGGGGAAGAAACTCAGACAGGCAATATCTCCAAACGAACCTGTCTTTTTGCCAAGGTATTCCGCGCCGAGTCCCTGCGCGTTATCTTCGATCACCTTCAAATTATTCTCGCGCGCAATTTCAAGGATCGGATTCATCTCAGCCGGGTGGCCATACAAATGCACAGGAATGATCGCCTTCGTCTTCGGCGTGATGGCAGATCTGATCTTGCTCACATCAATCTGATAACTCTGCGGGTCAACATCCACAAACACCGGCTGCGCGCCAACAGACATCACCGTACCCGCGGTTGCAAAAAACGTATACGCCGGAATGATCACCTCGTCGCCTGTGCCAATATTCAGGGCACGTAATGCCAGCACCAAAGCATCTGTTCCTGAAGCTAGCCCGATCGCATGCTTCACGCCAAGATAGACCGCAATGCTTTCCTCAAACTTCACCACCTGCGGCCCAAGAATAAAATGTCCAGACTCTAATGTGGATAATACAGCCGAATCAATTTCTTCCTTAATGGAATGGTACTGCGCTGTTAGATCTACCAACGAAATCATCACTCGCCTCTTTCCGGACCGACAACCTGATCCTGTTTTCTATAAGCATCGCCGCAGCTTTGACAGACTGCGCGATCACCCTCAAATTTCAACTGCTCGCCGCACTGACACATCCACCCACGCAGGCGCGCCGGCGACCCATAGACGAGCGCGTAATCCGGCACATCCTTCGTCACCACTGCGCCCGCGCCGACAAAACAATACCGCCCCAGCGTTGTACCGCACACAATGGTCGCGTTCGCGCCAATGGATGCGCCCCTGCGGACCAGCGTGGTCTTATATTCATCTTTTCGGTTGACATGGCTGCGTGGATTAATAACATTCGTAAACACCATCGAAGGCCCTAAAAACACATCGTCTTCAACGATAACACCGGTATAAAGTGAAACATTATTTTGGATCTTCACATTATTTCCCAGCGTCACGCCAGACGAGACCAATACATTCTGACCGATGTTACAGCGCTCGCCGATCTTCGCGCCGGGCATGACATGGCAGAAATGCCATATTTTTGTACCCGCGCCGATCTCCGCGCCTTCATCTACATAACTGGATTCATGAACAAAATAATCTGGCATGGCAACTACTTCTTCAAAAGCGGATGAATCAGTTCATCCTTTGGTGAAATTTCAGCGGAGCGAATGGCATAAGTCAAATCAATAGATGGACGCGCGTCCTTGATCCCAAATCCCCGGCCAGCCAATGTCTCTTCATAAACGCGGGTATGCAAGTCTGTAAAGCCTTCTGAAAATTCGATCTCTTTTCCATCCACTGTAATGGAACGAAATGTCGTCTTGCCACCAGCTTTTGCAGAAAACGGCAGATCGTTCTTATCCACCGACAGAAACCAGCGCACACGCGCATGTTCCAACTCAATGAAACCAGACATACGGCTCTCATCTGAATGATATACCTTAATTCCATGCGTAGAACCAAACAGCCACAATAAAAGATCAAAGAAATGCACGCCAATATTTGTAGCCACGCCGCCCGATTTATCTTCATGCCCTTTCCATGAAACTTGATACCAGGGACCACGGCTGGTAATGTAGGTAAGTTCCACATCATGCTGACCACCCTGCTCCTGCAGAGTCTGCTTGAGCTTGATCAACTCCGGGTGCACGCGCAGCTGCAAGATCGTATGGATGTGGTGCTTTGTCTCGGATTCCAACTCTTCGAGCGCGTCAAAATTCCAGGGGTTGATCACCAGAGGCTTTTCGCAAATCACATCCGCCCCAACGCGTAATGCGAGGCGGCAATGCGAATCATGCAGATAATTTGGGGAACAGACTGAAACAAAATGGACGCGGTCTTCCATAGGGCCGCGTCGTAACTTTTCCAAATGACGATCAAAGCGCTCGATCTCGGTAAAAAACTTTACATCAAATGAATATTGATCCAGTACTCCAACCGAATCCTTGGGGTCTACAGCCGCCACCAATTGATTCCCCGTATCACGAATGGCGCGCAAGTGGCGAGGCGCAATATAACCGCCAACGCCGATCACAGCAAAATTTTTAGGCATATCATCCTTTCAAGTCCGAATAAAATCAGCCTGATATCGAAGCTACTCGATATCCCCGCTCATCCACTTTCAACACAACACCATTCGGGATTTCACTGATACGAAGACCAGCCTCAATGCAAGTCAGGCGCAGAATATCCATGATCTCGTCGTTCCCGTCCACAAACACATCCCTGACACCGTTTTGCTTAAGATCAAGGGCGAGCATTTTGGCCTTCTCGCGATAATCGCCATATACTTTGAGAGAGTCGCGCGCATAAGATAAGGCTCTCTGTGTAAAGACCGCCATACCTTCGGGAGTCAAATCATATTTCAAGCGGGTGCGGTCAAGGTGAGAAACCTTGACCCAGCCACGATGGATAAGCCGCTTGATATACCAATTGACACTGCCAACTGCAATGCCCAGGCGATCCGATAAATTTGACTGGGTCACAAGCGAATCCTGGGCAATTTCATTCAGAAGAGTATATTCGTGTTGTTTGATCTTTGTCATAATCTGAGCTTTCAGTTTTTGAATTCTCACATAAATAGGTATCCCTGTCAAGTGAAAAAACTGGGATTCTTTTACTTCAGAGAAGCTGAAAGAATATTAAATATTTGTTCAGCGGAATGACCATCCCCATATAGCGGCGCGCGAGCCCCTCGCGGGAACCAGTTTTCAAAAAGATCGATGATTTTCTTTTCTTGCACGCCGGCAAGTTGATTCCAACCCGAGGCAACCGTTTCCACCCACTCGGTCTCCTGACGCAAAGTAATACAGCGCACCCCCACAAGATACGCCTCTTTTTGCACGCCGCCCGAATCGGTCAAAATACAATTCGCGTTTTCCTGTAAAACCAGCATATCGTAATAACCGACAGGGTCGATCATCAACACATTAGAACCTGCAGATATTCCCCACTCGTTCATCATTTTACGCGTGCGCGGATGTACAGGAAAAACCACCTGTGAAGACAGATCTCCAAACGCCCTTAAGATCGAGCGCATATTGTCCGCATCATCTGTGTTCGAGGCGCGGTGAACCGTGGCAAGCGCGTACCTGCCCTTTGCCAGACCCAACAGTTCGATAATATTAGATTTTGCACGCGCTAATTTCAAATTAAAAAATAGCGCGTCAGCCATCACATCGCCAACACGGTGGACTCCCTGGGTGATCCCCTCTTTCGCCAGATTTTCAACTGCGGCATCGGTTGGACAAAACAGTAACGTGGATACATGATCGGTCAACATACGATTGATCTCTTCCGGCATCGCTCTGTTAAATGATCTCAAACCTGCCTCGACATGCGCGAGCGGTATCTGCGCCTTGGCAGAGGCAAGCGCGCCAGCCAGGGTTGAATTCGTGTCGCCGAAGACCAGCACACAATCCGGCTTGACGGCATTGAAAATTCTCTCCAACTCAACCAGCATTTTGCCCGTCTGCTCAGCGTGCGAGCCGCCACCGACCCCCAGGTTGAAATCCGGCGGACGCATTTCCATCTCCGTGAAAAATATTTCAGACATGCCATAGTCATAATGCTGTCCGGTGTGAATGACAATTTCCTTGAAACCGGCCGCCAGCGCGCGCGAAACTGGCGCAGCCTTAATGAACTGCGGGCGCGCGCCCACAATGGTAGCGACCGTTCTAATGGGCATTCAGCACTTCCTGAAATATTGCCTGATAACGCTCTGTTATTTTTTGAATATCAAAATCCTGTGATTTTTTCACACTCGCCTCGCGGAAGTTTAAAAGGAGCAATGGTTCAGAAATGCTTTTGCGCAAATACAGTTACAAAAGCGGGTTTGTCATGCACATCGATCAAATAGCCATTCCTGTTTTCATCAACCAGATCCAAAAATCCGCCAATCCTGCTGGCGACAATGGCAAGTCCCTTCGCAAGAGCCTGCACACCAACAACCGGCAAACCTTCCGAGAATGACGGCATGAATAATATGTCACTTCTCGAGAAACATTCCAAAACTTCTTCGGGGGTTACCCAGCCCGGCAAATCAAAGCGTTCACACATGCCGGCTTTCTCAATTTCACGTTTTACATCTTCAAGCATTGGGCCGTCGCCCAGCATGGAGCATTGCCAGTCCAGATCCTTTAATCTCGCAAGCACCTGCACAATTGCAAGCGGATTTTTCTGATACACAAAACGCCCGGCAAAAACGAGCCGCGGGGGAGTATTTAATCTAATGCTGGAGGGAGCAAGGCGATCAATGTCCGCGCCATTGGGGATGACCTCAACAGGCACCGAATAATGCTGTACCGCCAGTTGACGGGTGAACTCGCTGACAGCGACCACCTTTTTGGCGCGCTTCCAAATGGGTTTTGTGAACGGTTCAAGCCAGCGGAACCATTTGCCTGTTTTGTCCGGGACACCGCCGGGCACGTCACCCAGATGAGCGGTTAATATATAAGGAATACCAGTCAACACGGACAGCGCCCACGCGAGCGCGCCCGACGGAACGGCGAAATGGGTGTGAATGATCTCGGGGCGATACAGACGAATTATTCGCAAACCCGCCCAAAGTCCGGCAAGAACGTACGCCAGCATCGTAAAAAAACTCGCGCGGAAGGCTTCCCTTCTTAAGGAGCGAATCCGAATCAGGCGAATTCCATCCTGGTGAGTTTCAAGCGCCAGGCCCGGCATATGGGCTGTGAGAACCGTGACATCATGTCCGCGCGCAGCAAGCTCTCTGCAAATATCGTAAGCCGCCCTGCCGCCTCCGCCGCCAACAGGCGGAAATTCATAGATGATCGTGAGAATACGCATGTAATGGGTTCATTCCAAAAATGGGTCTTTACAGGAGGGCGGGTTGGGACGAGGCACAAATATTTGCAAATTGGCTGAAGCGAGAGACTCAACAGGTTTATACGCGCATAAAAGCGGCGCACCTACAAAACGGACCCAGGCATTATCTTCTTCAATAAACGCGCCGTCTTTTCGCTGCACATATTTTTGATCTTCAGCGACAATGACCGCGAAGCGATGGCTGCGAAGATCGGCATAATAATTTTCCAAATATTCGCGATTGCCCGACATCGCCATTTCCATCAGCTCGATCTGTTCATAATCAGGAGTAAGCGGGATATTCTTTAATTCTTTAAATGTCAGAAGCTGACGTTCAGTAATAAACAAAACCTCACCGCCGTTATCAAGCGTATCTGAAACGACTTGCTGCAGCTTCTGTATATCTGTTTCGACACGGGCGTGGTCATAGCTGTGAGTGAATCCGATTTGAGGAAGCGCGAAGCCCAGTGGGACAAGTAAGGCTGCCACAGCCACCGGCCAGCGAATCTTCCCCCAGGCAGGGCTCGACTGTTCCTCAGGGGCAACACGTTCGGCAAAAAATGAAGACGCGATCAACGCGAGCATGACAAGGTACGCGTCCATATTGTGCAGATCACCGCCGCCGCCGATTTTCGTACTGACAGCCAGCCCTCCAAGAAAAAGAACGACTAAAAAAGATAAAAGCGCCAGGGAGCGTAATGGATGCAAACGGGATATGTTTCCGCTCAATATTTGTGCCAGCGCGATAAATAATGGCGCGGAAACCATCAGTATGCCGAGCAAAATTCCCAGGCTAGAAGTGTCATTGGGAAGCAGGCGATTCCAAAGCAGCTCTGACGTAAAACTCGAACCGAAGGCGCGAACGTCTGCATTCCCTGAAATATTGATATAGAGAAACTGGGAAATGGCCGCAGACCCAAGTCCGCTTGCTCCCCAGACAAAGGGAATCAACCAATAACGCCAACCCTTACTTCTGAATGGCGTCTCCATTAAATATATGGCGATTGCAAACATGGCGGGGACTGGAAACCAATTCACGCGGCTCACTCCAGCCCAAAGAGAAGCGGCCACAATAACGATGAAAGACCGCCCGGGGTGTTTCATTGATACACCTGCAAGGATCAAAATAACGCAAACTTGAAGATGATAATAGACAGCGCCCTGCAAAAAGAAAAGAAAGGCCCAGGATGCGACAAAGAACTGCATCCAGCCGTTCAGGCGCAAGCGGCGGGTTAATAAGACGCATGACGAGGCGGTAAGTCCGATCCATAACAGCGCCTGCCACATGCGGTGAAACCAAAGGGGCAGACCATCAATAAGAAAAGGGATCGACATCAGGAGATAGCGGGAAGGATGCAAAAATGGAAGCGGCAATTTCATTCCATACAGCTGCTCCGCAAAGAACATCGAAGCATAATAATGACGACTCGCTTCAGAGTACCCGATCGAGAAAGGGTAATCCGTAATGACAGCGAGGTGTCCGTATATCTGATAGACCAACCCCTGCGCAAGTACAATCAATGCAAATAGGATGTGCCACTTATAGCCGGTGATCCACTTCAAGCCCAGAGACTGCATCAGACTTGCCCAAAGAAAAACCCAGAAAATGGGAGCCACTTGCGGAAGGATATTTCCAAAAAGGTAAAGTCTCAACACCCATGGCAGAGAAAAGCCAAATACAACAAGAAGCACACCCATCAATTTATTGGATGAGTTAATCTCAAACTTTTCCGACAGCCAGGCATCGCCTTGTGAGGATAAATATCGCAGTGCAAAAAGACCCGCAACCATATTAAGCACAAAAATTCCCAGCAGAATAATCCATTTGGAACGCCAAATGATGATACCCAACGCCTCTCCCTGCTGAATGGTCTGATAAATCGACAGGACACTTAACAGGATGACGGACCAAATAAATGTTTGCAGGAATTTTTTTGAAGATACTGGTTCCATATTCCGAGTCCGCGCAAATTATTCGGGCTGCGTTTTTTTCTCGTTCATCGCGCCAAGAATGGAAGGCAAAAAGAATGCACCCGGCAGGCTTGTGATAATGAACAAAAGACGGGTCAGCAGGGCAACGGTCGCGCTTTCAGATGAACTCAGCCCGCCTAACTGCGTCAGCAGAAATGTCATGGAAAGCTCCTGCACACCCAAACCATTTATGGAAACGGGAAAGAGGGTCACAAAATATGTCAGAGTGTACAACCCGGCCACCAGCCAATAGGAAACATGATGATCAATGCCGAGCAGCAGGAGGTAAATTGCAAGATAGATAAACGCCATATTGCCAAGCGTGGCAAGCATCGAACCGCTCAGCGCAAACGGCTTCTTTAACCAGATGGAAAACGATGCATAGGTACGTTTTGCAAAATCCACACTTTTTTGAATCAGCGCGGAAAACGCAAGCGATTGTGAAGCTCCATTACCAAGCGAAAAGACCGGGACCAAACCCAAAGGAAGGGCAAGGCTCATTCCTGCCAGACCGATCAAACGGTCGGCGACGAGCGAGGCAACACAGATGGCGCGGTCATAGCCCAATTGCATTGCCCCTCCCAGGCGGACCACATCTCCGCCGATGGTTGTCGGCAAAAAATTGGACGAAAAGTTCCCGGTGAAAGTTAACATGATCGATCGAAGAAACGGAATTTCCACACCCGCTGATTTGAGCAATATATGCCAGCGCGTTGCCGCAAACAGGCGTGAAATGGATAATGCCACGACCGCTGCCAGAAAATACCCGATCGAGACACGCCGCAACGCAGAGAAAAGTTGGCCATCCCCCTCCTCTTCAAGCAAAATGATCAAAAGCAACAATGCCAGAATACTGCCCAACACACGGACAATAGTCTGGCGATTCTGAGCGAACCACTTAGTCACGAGGGTCCTGTTCCAGGTTGACCGTTGTACGAATGGTATAGGTAGGCTTGCGCTGGGATTCGTGATAAGTGCGGACCAGCAATTCCGCGATCAAGCCCATCAACATGGATTGAAAGCCAAGGATGAAAAACATGGCGCTGACCTGAAAGAGCGGCGAGCCGGTCACACCGACAAAAAAGAAAATTCGGCGTACAAGCAGATACAGCATAATAATGGAACTGGCGATCATAAGAAGTCCGCCGGTGCCGCCGAAGAGATAGATCGGCTTGGAAGCAAAGGCGACCAGGAATTTCACAGTAAACAAATCAAGGATGACCTTGGCAGTGCGCTCAAGACCATACTTGGTCTTCCCAAACTTGCGCGGGTAATGTCGAACGGGCATTTCGGTGATATTCGCGCCGACAGAATTGGCATAGACCGGGATAAAACGATGCATCTCACCGTATAAACGAAAACCCTCCAGCACATCACGGCGATACACCTTGAGCGTACAACCATAATCATGCAAATGCACACCGGTGACACGCGAGATAAGCCCGTTCGCAAGCATGGAAGGAAGATTGCGAGTGAGCGCATCATCCTTTCGTTCTTTGCGCCAGCCGCTGACAAGATCATAGCCTTCATCCAGTTTAGCCAGCATCATGGGGATATCCGCGGGATCATTCTGCATATCGGCATCCATCAGGATTATGATCTTGCCCTGGGCATAATCCAGACCGGCGGCGATGGCCGCAGTTTGTCCAAAATTGCGGCGGAAGGAGATCACCCGAATATGCGCAGGATCTTTTTCTGCATAATGTTGGAGAACAGACAAGGTCTGATCACGGCTGCCATCGTCAACGAGAATCACCTCCCATGATTGGTTTATTTCGGTCATGGTCTTTTGGACCGCTTCGAAAAGAAATGGCAGGTTATCCTGCTCGTTATATACCGGGATTACGAGTGATAGGTTCATGGCAGCCTGTGAAATATCCTTATTTCTGCTCCCTCGATACAGGAAGGAGAGATCAATGGTTTTTGATATTCTTCAAATTCCTGCGGATTCAAGAAATCCTTCCAGGATGAATAGCGTTTGGCTTCAATTATAAATATGTCGGCGCTGTCTTTCCATTGCTCATTTAGTTCGCCATTCCAATGGCTGAGACGGTACACGGTATCCGCATCCCCACCATCCCGATACGTGTAGGCGCTGTTGATCTGCGGCGGGAAAATACGGATACTCGGGACGTACACCAGGGGGGTAACAGACAACCCTCCATCCCAATATACCAGACTATTTGACGGGATGATATTCGCAAGATATGCGCCAAGTTGTTCATTTGCAGCGATCAGATCCTGTTGACATTCGACACGGCTTCCTCTGGCGTTCACAAGCGGAGCAAGCGCAAATCCCAGCACGAGAAACGAGTTGATAAGACGATATGCAAAACCGGGATGGTTATCTGAACTTCCGGCACGGCGCCATGCAAAAAATGCGGCCAAAACAAACCCAATCCCAACAAGGAAGCCCATTCCGGAAGAAAGAATTCTTTTGATGACCGTTAATGATAAATCAAATCTTTGGGTAAGAACATCCACCAGACCGGTTGTGCCGGGTAAAAATTGACCGTTTCGCATGCGCGGAACGGGAATCTCATACACCCAGCGGCCAATGGACTCAAATAATGAGTAGCCAATACCCGCGCTCAAAACAAGAACAAGCAACACGACAAGAATCGGGAATAGCCGCGGCAGTTTGCGATTCTCGGATTGTGAATAAAAGACCACCAGCAGGAGAAGTCCCAACGGATCAAAGAAAGCCAGATAATTTGAAAAACAGAAGACGCAGCTATAACTTTCATATTGGCTGGCCACTGCCGCCCAGGCATGCATGCTGAACAGGATGAAATATAACAGGGCAAGGAAAACAGCCGCCCGCATACCCGAGGCAGATTTCCAGCCGCGCGGACGCGGCCATAAGATCAATGAAAAAACAAACCCCACAACGACCACAAAATGGTAGCGAATTCCCTGAAAGAAGGCATTCACCCGATTCCAAAAATCAATGGAGGGATCCCAGATCGGCGCCGCGTCTTTGGGCAGGCGGAACGGGTCAAGAAAAGGAGTGAGATTTTCAGGAAGCCAGGGAGCCCAGATCGTCAAGATGTTAGGCCAATAATAAATATGAACCGCAAGGAAAAACGCAGCCCCGGCAAAAAAAGCCCAGATCCCCTTTTGCCTGCCGTGCTGCCAGAAAATATAGGGAAGTAGCAGCACCAGAACGGGTGCCATATTCTGACGTGTAAGTACCGCCAGAGCAGCCAGCAGTGAGCCAAGAATGATCTGCCAAAGCGGACGCTCATCCCCGAGCACACAGACACACATCCACGCCAGCAGACAGGCAATGAGTACTTCTGAAACCGTGACCGAATAAGTTTTTATTACATAGGAACTAAGCGCAAAGACCCAGACCGTACCGGCGGCGAGCCAATTACCCGACCAGCGACGGGCTGTGACCCAAACACCCAGAAGCGTGAGCATGCCCAGGAAAATGAAAAAGAACCGCCCTGTCCGCAAGCCGGCGCCAAAGACATATTGTGCAAAGCCCGGGATCAAAAACGCGAACGGGGCTTTATTGGTGAACGGGCCATAAGGTTCAAACGGCTGATAGACCCCGCGCAGATATAAGATACCCTTCAAAAGATACGAGCCTTCATCCAACCCGGGCACGGTCGTATAGGCGTACATCACAGCCTGGATTAAATAAAGAAGCGCCCCCAAAGCCGCCACTACCATTGGCGCCCATGAAGGCCACTCTTTATTTTTTAAAAGCTCTATTTTTTTGATCATACATGCCTAAAAGCGAGAAAAGATTCTACACTTTTTTCAGCCGCGCCAGGTCTGAATCCACCATCATGGTGACCAGTTCCTTGAAGGAAACATTCAGCTCCCATTTAAGATCGTTCCTTGCCTTGGATGGATCCGAGATCAACAGATCCACTTCAGCGGGGCGATAGAACTTTTCATCCTGTATCACGAATTCCTTGTAATCCAGGTCAACATGTGAAAACGCGATCTCACAGAATTCACGCACCGCGTGAGTCTCGCCTGTGCCGATCACATAATTATCGGGGTGATCCTGCTGAAGCATCAACCACATCGCTTCGACATAATCTCCCGCGAAGCCCCAGTCACGCTGGGCTTCGAGATTACCAAGACGCAATTCCTTTGCCTTGCCAAGCTTGATCTTCGCAACCGAATCAGAGATCTTGCGCGTGACAAATTCCAAGCCGCGACGCGGGCTTTCATGATTGAACAGGATCCCGGAGGTCGCGAACATATTAAATGATTCACGGTAATTTACGGTGATCCAATGCCCATACACCTTGGCAACACCATACGGGCTGCGCGGATAGAACGGCGTGCTTTCCCTTTGAGGAACTTCCATCACCTTGCCGAACATTTCGCTGGAAGACGCCTGGTAAAAGCGGATCTTCGGATTAACGAACCGAATGGCTTCCAGCAAACGGGTCACACCAATGGCGGTCACATCACCGGTCAAGGCGGGTTGATTCCACGAAGTCGGCACGAAGGATTGCGCCGCCAGGTTATATACCTCGGTGGGATGATATTCTTCCAACAGCGAAAGCAGGGAACCCTGATCCTGCAGATCACCCTGCACCATTGTGATGTCATCCAAAATGTGATTGATGCGTTCTGTATTGACAGTGCTTGAACGGCGCGCAACACCGATCACACGATATCCTTTTTTCAACAACAATTCGGCAAGATACGAACCATCCTGGCCTGTAATGCCAGTGATAAGAGCAGTAGGCATAGAAACTCCTTATTCAAAATTCAGTCGCTGAATTATACACTACGTTTTCGGTCAAGCCACAAACCCCAAAAGAGAATCAAAGCCCAAAAACCGATGATCAACACAACCATCAAAGGAAACGACAACTGCGGCCCCAAATGCAAATAGCGGTTCGCATACCATTGACCAAAAAACACCAAAAAGACAAGTTCCATCGCAAACACGCGCGCGGCCCAGGCATTCCTCGATTCCTTCCACCAGACCCAAACATTCCCAGCCAGGATCGCCTGCCATACGAACAGGATCGCACGATAACGCGGATTATCCCATGAGTCGCCGCCGCCCCGCAATGCCGTGAGAATGACCCACATCCATACAATAAAACTTAGCCAAAGGAAAAGCCTGCGTTTCATTTCCACTCTCTGACCTGCCGCAGCCCCAATAGAGAGGATCAACACCGGCAGCATGGTGTACCAACCCACAGCACGCAGGATCGAGATGATGCGCCAGATCAATTTCGTCGGCTCGACAAATGCCGCGGGCAGGACCGGCTGAAAAATTCCATAAGCAGTGACAAAAGGCAGACGCATCCACTCAGGCATTTCATCAAAGAGTTTTTGCACCCAGCCCGAGCCGCGCTCCAACTGATACACATCCCATTGAACAGCAAGCTTTAACCAATCACTGAGGATATACAGCGGAGAAGTTGAATTAAATTCGCCCGAGCGGTTTAGCGCAGACGAAAGCAAAAAGAGACCCGCAACAAAAACGACCGCCGCAGCTGCCACCAGCCGCCATGAAATCCGAACATCGCCTTTTGTAAAATAGTACCATCCCGCCAGGATGATCATTGTAGTTAATGCAACAACCGGTGAGACAAGCAGCATTCCGCCGATCCCAAGCGCAAGCCATAACCTGGAGGCCGGCCACTTGTTATCGTGATTTGCAGGAGCAAGTTCCTGCACTCCAGAGCTGACAAATCCCCATAACGCGAAGGCACTGAATGCCCATAAATACGGCTCACGCATGGCAGACCCGCCCAGCAAAACACTTTCAGGATAAAGCGCATAGACCCAACCCGCGGCGACTGCGACTTTTACTCCCCATTCTCGAACAGCCGCCTTCCACAAAAATGGCAAAGCCAGCGCCGACATGAACGCGGACATCAGCACCAACAGTAGCGGACGATGCGTATCAGGTGAGAGATAGCGATAGATCAATGCGCTAAACGCCAACAGACCGCCATACTGATCATAAGCATAGGTCTTATTGAACGCATCGTAAACCGGCTGCTCTGAACTTGCAAGATCCCAAGCCTGCGCGTCGCGGCGATGGGCGTCTGTATATGTGAAACCTACACTTTGATCTTCATCATCCACATAGCCATAAACGGGCAGCGCGAGGTAGGTGACAACACCACCAACGAAACGCAGGGTAAAAGCAAGGATGACCATCCATGCCAGAGTTTTGCCGCCATCCGCCCATTTTGTGGATAGGGTGAGAAATGAAAAGGAAAGAAGAAAGAGGAAAGAGAATCCAAACCAGCCGATCAGCCAATTACCGGACTGCAGGAACGATAAGACTGCACCAAGTCCGAAAGCCAGAGGCAGTATCCAGAGAAAATCGCGTTGATTGAAATTCTTCATATTTCACTTTTACCACGATTTAGGTTTAATGGATTTCAAGACCCTCTCCGCCCGCTTGGTCCAGGTTAACTGCTCGACATCCTTCCGCGCTTGAATCGCCAGCTCGTCTCTGCGTAATTTATTTGAAAGCAAAGAAGCGATCGCAGCCTTCCATTTCCCAACATCATCAGGCTCGCAAAAAATTGCATTGGCCTCATTCAGCACTTCGCGAATGGATGGAATATCCGCCGATACAATAGCGCGCCCCGAAGCCATATATTCAAACATTTTCATCGGGTTGATCACCTCGGCAATATCCTGCCCGCTGCTGGCGGAGATCGACCGGCCATACGGCATCAACAATACATCTGATGCGGCTTGATAGAGAGGGATCATTTCGTGTTTGACAAACCCAGTCATTGTCACATTCGTCATATTGGCGACAGACAATTGGCTGCGCCAAAAATCCACCAGTTCCGGCGTGCCGCCCACCCATAAAAAATTCACTTGCGGCATTTGTTTTGCAAGTTCGAACAACAAGTCCGCGCCGCGCCCGGGGTAGATGTGACCCGTGAAACCGACTGTCACTCCATCAGGCAAACCTAATTGCTGTCTTGCATCAAGTGGATTCGGCAGACTATCATATCTTTCCAATTCGACCCCGTTCGGGGCGATGAGCACCGCATCATCCTTAAATTTGAGATTGCATGAGCGTTCCAAAGCCTTTCTCAACGCGGACGTGGTGACTGTCATCAACTTATTGCCGCGAGATTTCCAGAATTGGAGCATCCACCATGCCCCCATTCGACCCGATACATCCGCGTGCATTTCAAGCACAACAGGATAACCCGCCCAACCAGCTAGCACAGCCGACTGCGGCAGCCAGGTATAGACAAGATCAGGTTTGAATTGACTCGCGGCGCGCT
The DNA here is from genome assembly GCF_016711665.1 of Candidatus Villigracilis saccharophilus. Classification (NCBI taxonomy): domain Bacteria; kingdom Bacillati; phylum Chloroflexota; class Anaerolineae; order Anaerolineales; family Candidatus Villigracilaceae; genus Candidatus Villigracilis; species Candidatus Villigracilis saccharophilus. The sequence continues at coordinate 29,861 of NZ_JADJSO010000017.1, read as the reverse complement.
GGGCGTGGAAGATAAAGTCAAAGCGTTTGAGAGGTCGAATGGACGGAAGCAGTTCAAGGCCGGGCACAAAGCGCAGACCATAATGCGCGGCGAGAGTTTCCCGGGATGCGGGGTCCGTTTCGCGCGGCGCAAACATCTGAATCTGATGTCCCAATTGCATGAGTGCCTGAACGACCTTCATCGCCTGGATGGAGTTGGCTGTCAGGGACGGGATGCGCGAATTGGTTATGACAGCGATCTTCATTGAATTTCCTTTACGCCGCGCCAGGCCATAATGCCCACCGAAGCGATGTAATAGAAAGAGAGCAGCGCGCCCGCCGCAAGAATTCCATACTGCGGGACCAGCCAGAAGGCCAGCGCTAATTTTGCGAGGCCGACAATTAGTGTCGTCCAGATCGGGTAGTCAGTCAGACCGAGCGAAAGCAAAAGCGGGCGATTCCAAAACAAGGTGTAATTGAACGCAAGGCCGATACACAAGGCGATCATGGCGGGGTAAGCCGCGACAAATTCCTGGCGGCCTGTGAAAATGACCAGGGCGAATTGGCCCAGGAATATAAAGCCAAGCGCGGCAGCAGCGTTGATGGCAAAAGCGAGCGCGGTGATCTTGCGCAAGAAACTTCGCAGCGATGTCCATGCTCTTTGAACGATGAGGCGGTTGATCTCGGGATAGGTGGCGGCGATAAGCGGGTCTGCCGGCACGGAGAGAAAACCAACCAATGAATAAGCCGCCTTGTAATAACCGACCGCTTCCGTGGACAGGAAGAGACCGATCCACAACGATTCGCTCTCACGGAAGATCTTGATGATGGTCGCGCTGATATTGGAACTGATCGCAAATCGAATGAGGCTGCGCGACTCGGCGATATTCATCATCGGCGCGTTTTGCCACTGTACGCCAAGTTCATTTTGCAATTGTCTGCGCCCCATGAAGTAAAGCCCGAGACCGGGTATGACTTTGCTTGCGAGATATGCCAGCAGTACGATCCACAATGGATTGGGCAGGAAAAATGCGGTAATGACAATGCCCAGGGAAATAATGCTTTGAATTAAATTGATCGTGCCCTGATGACGGATCTTTCCGGTTACTTGCAGTATGCCTGTGGATGTTTCGGTATTGAAATTTGCAAGCAGACCAAGCGCGAACACAATAAACATGAGTTTCGAATCGGGGGATTTAGTGAATGTCTGCGATGCCCACATAGATGATATCAGAACGACCAGAAACGCCAGCACTGAGACAACCGCTTCAGCCAACGCAGCGGACTTAATGAGTGCGGATGCTTTTTCCTTTTCACCTTTTTCCAGAAATTCGCCACCATAGCGCACCACCAGTTCGCTCATGCGGAAGGAGAACAAGCTGTTGACCGTGGAGGTATAGCTCATGACTAAAGCGATCAATCCCGAGCCTGACGCGCCTAACAGACGAAAAGACAATGCGCTCATGACAACGCTCAATCCCAAACTGAGGGTGTTGCTGGTGAATAGGTGCGCGCTGGAGCGTAGAACCCTGTTCAGCAATGGGTCGTCTTTGAATTTAGAAGGCAGCGACATGCCTGGAATTATAAACGCTCCAGTCTTTTGAACTGGAGCGTTTATTTACCTGTTTATCAAAGTCTATGGGGTCAGGATATCCTTCGCCCAGTTTCGTTCCGCCTTATACCATTCGATCAGGTTTCCGATGCCCTGCCTCAAATTCACTTGCGGATTCCAACCGAGCAATTCTTTGGCCTTGGTGACATTTGCCTGGTTCATGAACATATCCGCCAGGTTGGGAGGCCCGTACTGCACATCCGCCTTTTTACCGGTCAGGTCTTCGATCAACTCAACCAATCCGTTAATGGAAATGACTTCATGCCCGCCAAGATTGATGATCTGATATCCGAGCGGTCTAAGCGCAGCGATCGTTCCACGGGCAATATCATCCACATAAGTGAAGCCGCGCGACTGCTTCCCATCGCCATTGATGCGGATCGGCTCGCCTTCCATGATCCACTTCACGAAGCGAAAGATGGCCAGGTCGGGTCTGCCCGCCGGACCATAAACCGTGAAGTAGCGGACAACAGTCACATCGATGTCGTGCAGGTGGTGGTATGAATGCGCGAGCGCTTCCGCACCCTTTTTGCTCGCGGCATACGGCTGCATCGGTTCACTGCTGGAGGCGGTTTCGGGTGTCGGATATTCGGGATTCTCTCCATAAATACTGGAGGTGGACGCGAGGATGAATTTCCTGCACCCATACTGCCGGCAAACTTCGAGCATGTTCAGCGTGCCGGTGATGTTGGATTCCAGGAACACCCACGGATTTTCCACGCTGAATCTCACACCCGCACGTGCCGCAAGGTTTATCACGCCATCGAGTCTTTCATCCTTAAACAGTTCGATGGCTGATTTCTCGGAAATATCCCGCTGATGGAATTTGAACCCCTTCAGTCCCTGAAGTTTTTTCAGGCGGTATTCTTTTACGCGCGGATCGTAGGCGTCGTTCATATTATCGATGCCGACAACGCTATGTCCCTGCTCGATCAACATGGTGGACGTCCTTGCGCCGATAAATCCTGCAGCGCCTGTCACCAGATAATGTCCCATGATTGCTCCAAATAAAAAGTGTCGAAGCGCTGCGCGTGTAATACGCGACAGCGTTTCGACACTTCATCCAATTAAAGTCTTTCTACCTTATCGCTGTTCTTGCCCAGTTTACCCGTCGCATTACGGGAGTCAAATACGAACTTCGCTGATTCGATGATGGCCTTGTAGTCATACTGCTTATGGTTGGTGACGATCACCACCACATCGGCGTCCTTCACCGCCTTCATCAGGTCCGGAACACTGTCCATCTTCCATCCATCATATTCGTGGTGAATATGTGGAATGTATGGGTCGTGATATTGCACTTCTGCGCCTTTCTGTCTGAGCAGTCCGATCACATCCAACGCGGGTGATTCACGCACATCATCAATATCCGGTTTGTACGCCGCGCCCAGGACGAGCGCCTTTGATCCTTTGAGCGCCTTCCCGTGGTCATTCAAGCCTTCCATCACACGGTTAACCACATAGCGAGGCATGTTGGTATTGATCTCTGATGCGAGTTCAATGAAGCGCGCATTGTAATGGAATGACTTCATCTTCCATGAAAGGTATAGTGGATCGATCGGGATGCAGTGGCCGCCCAACCCAGGGCCCGGGGTGAACTTCATAAAACCGAACGGTTTGGTGGCGGCGGCATCGATTACCTCCCACACATCCACACCGAGACGTTCGCACATGATCGCAAGTTCATTCACCAAACCTATGTTGATCATGCGGAAAGTGTTCTCCAGCAGTTTGGACAGTTCCGCGGCTTCCGCTGTTGAAACGTGATGCACGATCTTGATCGCGCCTTCATACCAGGCGGTCGCCACTTCGCCGCAGGCTTCGGTAATACCGCCCATCACCTTAGGAGTGTTAATGGTGGTGAAGTCTTCGCGGCCGGGGTCCACGCGCTCCGGCGAGAAAGCCAGGAACCAATCTTCCCCAGCTACCAATCCATTATCCACGCCCAGTTTGGGGAGGAGCAATTCGCGGGTCGTGCCGGGATACGTAGTGGATTCAAGCACCACCACCATGCCTTTGTGCATATACTTCGCCAATTCATCCATCGCAGAAATGATGAAGGACATATCCGGGTCACCGGTCTGACGCAGCGGGGTCGGCACGCAAATACTGACCGCATCCATATCCTTCAGTATCGAAAAATCCGCTGTGGCGGTGAGCATGCCGCCACTCACCAGTTTTTCAATCGTCTCTGTTTTTACATCGGGAATGTAGGATATCCCCTTTGCGAGCGAGTCGACCTTGCGCTTGTCCGGGTCAACACCCGTCACATGGAAGCCCGCTTCGCCAAACACAACAGCCAGCGGCAACCCCACATACCCCAATCCCAGGATGGCGATCTTCGCGGTTTTGTCCCGCAGTTTCTTTGTCAAATCATCTTTTGTAGACATGTTTCTCCTTGATGCCGGTAGACCGGCGGTTGATTCCTAAAATAAATTTAATTGCTTTGGTTTATCAGACACAACTTCCTGTATCTTTTTCTTTACAGTGACTACGGGTCTGCCGAGCGCTTCACGCGCTTCATTCAACTGGCCTGGCAGATTGGAAAAATCTCCCAAAATGGATGGCTTAAGCTGCGGTTGGTGCAGCGCCGCCGCCGGATGGAACATCGGGATCACGTAGCGGTCCCCGATCTTTTTCATTTGCCCATGCACGGCGCTGATCTTCACATCAGGTATGAACTTGCTCATCGAGATGCGTCCCAATGTCACAATGATACTTGGATTGATTATCTTTATTTGCGCTTCAAGATGGGCATCACAGGCCGCTATCTCATCCGGCAAAGGATCTCTGTTGCCGGGCGGACGGCACTTGACCACATTGCAGATGAATACTTCTGCGCGGGTCAGTTCCGCCTGTGCCAATAGTTGATCCAGGAACTTGCCGGAAGCCCCAACAAAGGGGTGACCTTGTTCATTCTCATGAAATCCAGGGCCTTCACCAATGAACATGATCTCAGCATTCGAAGGGCCATCGCCGGGCACAGACATTTTTCGCGTCTCATGCAAGGCACAATGTTCGCAGATAGAAATTTCCCTTGCAAGTTTATTCAAATTTTCTTCGGCGGTCATTTATCCTCCGCTTAACCTTGCAGCGGGTTCAACCCATTGGTTCAATCCTTCCAATGCCATCATGAGCGCATCCTCCCCATTATCGCTGTAATACTGTTCGCGGCGTCCGGTTTCCACATAGCCGAACTGGCGGTACATTTCCTGCGCGCCAAGATTGCTCTCGCGAACTTCCAAAAAAGATGAGACTGCGCCTTCTTCCCTTGCCGAGCGCAAAACGTGTGAAAGTAAATTCCTTGCTATCCCCTGTTTGCGAAAATCGGGATGCGTGGCTATGGTAGCGATATGAACCTCATCCACGATCATCCAGGCCACCAGCATGGCAACCACGCGGCCATCCAACTCAGCCACCCAGCAGCGTGAAACCGGGTTTTCACACTCCACACCAAACGAGCGAACCGGCCACGGCAGGCTAAACGATACCTGATCGATCGCAATGACCTGTTCCAGATCATCCAGTGTCATTTTTCGAAAAACACAATTCATAAATTGGGTGTTCCAGCAACATGCAAATAAATGGGGGCGAGTGACGCGGCGTCGCTCGCTTGATTTTCCTGCCAGCGCGCCCAAGCCAGATCAGCCAGAACAGACGGACGGCGCACACATTGCAGAGGCGGCGCAAGTAATACATTCACCCGTTTGCGGGCCAGGCGCCCGCGTTCCTCGGATGTAAATTCGCCCGCAACATACGTTGGACTTTCGATCTCGTCAGCCAGTTCATCGACAGTCGCGCCTCGCAACTCACCCTGGGCCAGCCATTTGCCCTTTAGGCATTCATATCGCCGCAAAGCAATTCGGGCACGTCCGGCGCGCACAACAGCCATCAGTGGATAATCTCCCACGGGCTGCACGGCAGCAATGATATCCAAGGTCGGAATGCCGATCACAGGTAAATGGCAGGCAAGCGCCAATCCTTTCACCAATGATAGACCAACACGCAAACTTGTAAATGAACCCGGGCCTATCGCCACGCCCAAAGCACTGACATTATCCATTGTCAAACCGGAGCGTGTCAAAAGTCCGGAAAGAGCCGGAGCAAGTTCAGTGGTGTGGTGTTGACGAGTTGTCCACGTCATTTCACCAAGCACCTGCAACCCGTCATACAAGGCCATCCCAACTTGCGCAGTGGATGTATCCATAGCGAGTAACATTACGCGCCTCCAAACATGGACTGGCGGATGCCATCCAATAAAATATCGTAACGTTTACCGTGCGCGTTAAAACGCATTTGACGATGTTCATCTGCCATGTAATCGAGATTGATCCACAAACGATCGGCCGGGATCAACCCATCCAGTTTTTCCGGCCACTCGATGATCAACGCGCCATCCGCAAGCATGACATCAAAGTCGAGTTCCTCCGCTTCAGGCACTGACTCAAGGCGGTACGCGTCGAGATGGAATATCAAACCGCCGTTTGCGCGGCGATATTGATTGACAATGACAAAGGTTGGGCTGGACACCGAATCGATCGTGCCCCAGCCTTGCGCGAGACCTTGAACGAATGTAGTTTTCCCCGCGCCGAGGTTTCCCTGCAAACAGATCACATCGCCCGCAGTAAGCAAACTGCCCAGCCTCATTCCGATGCGGCGTGTTTGCTCCGGGCTGCGGCTGAAAAATTCAATGGTGTGTGAATCCAGTATGGGCATCGAAAAAGAATTATACCCCCTGATAAATATCAGGTGAAAAAATAGACATGATCTGCAGATCAAACGGATTCGTAATTTTTATCTGCAAAATCCATCTGATCTACAGGTGATCTTTTAGAACTTCAATTTTGCTGAAATACGCGAGGCGAGACTCCCGCGGAAACTTCCGCGCCAATTTTGCAGAATGGCTTCAAAGTAAAGATTTTCAAGCGTACGAACCTGACCTTCAATTGAAAACTTTTCGCTTAATTCAAGGGAACGCCGCCCGTATAGTTTAAGTTTTTCAGGGTCGGATAACATCGAGACCAACGTATCGCTATACACATCCACATTCAGCGGGGTCAAATGACCATTCTCATTCTCCACGATCATGCCTTCAAAGGCTTCATCCTGCACCGCAGCCAAAGGGAGTCCTGAGGCGATCGCTTCGATCACCGAAATGGGATGCACCTCTGTCGTGGATGCGGACAGGAAAATGGTCGCATCGTGCAGCAGGTCGGGAAGTTCAACGCGATTGACCATGCCAAGGAAATGAATGCGCTCATTTACCTTTGTATTCGCCGCATGCGCCTCCAGTTTTTTACGCGCACTGCCATCACCCGCAAAAACCAGATGCGCTTGCGGTATCCGATCTGCCAGGCCTGCGAAGGCATCGATCAGGAAATCGAGACGCTTCTCCGGGTCAACCCTGCCCACAGACAAAAGGATCGGCGCATCTGGTTTTATCCCAAGCCGGTTCCTGAAACTACCCGGGTTTTTTGCCGCCTTGAATTGACTCAGATCGATCCCGTTTGGAATGGTATGGATCGGTTTCGTGACTTTTTGTTCCAAAAGCAATCGGTGAAATTTGGGCGAGGGGACAACGATCTGATCGCCTAGATTGGTGGATGTGGTGCTAAACCAGCGCGCCGCGTGACGGATCACGCCCGTGCCGCCGATGATCTTCAAGTAATGAGTGTAATCTGTGATGGAGGTGTGATAGGTATAAATAAGAGGAAGGTTCTTCGTAGAGGCCGTGAAGTATGCCAGCAGCCCCACGGTCAACGGGCTGTGGGCGTGCAGCACATCAAAATGCTTGCGGGTGAGCGACCAGGTGCTGCGCGGCGTTCCCAACACCGCGACATAGATCGGCGGGTCGTTCAAATATTTCAAAGATGGAAGACGCACAATCCCTGGCTTGTCATCTGTGTAACCGGGGATGCGCGGCGCAAAAATTGTCACCTGATGACCCGCGCGCTGTAATCCCTCCGAGATCAATTGCAGGGAAATGGATACGCCATTGACCTGCGGCGCATACGTATCTGTGAATAATCCAATGCGAAGTGACCCCACGTTCAGCTTTGGATTTGATTCTGCGACAGCTTCTGCCATGTTGAATTTCTCCTGAAAATTATAGGTACAGTCAATTGCGAATTGACCGTCACCTATTATTTTGCTTCTTTATTATCTTCTTCATGCTTCGTTAAATTCGCCTTCATGCGCTTCGCCAGTTCACGGCGGGTAAGCAGTACACGATGCTGACACCCATTACATTCCAGCCCAATATCCGCGCCGAGGCGCACCACTGTCCATTCATAAGATCCGCATGGATGCGGTTTACGCAATCTTAAGTGATCCTTCAATTGCAAATCGGGAAGCATGGATAAGATTATACCGCCATGAGATAGACCGCTGTTCATCGCATGTTAAAGGTTTGTAAACAATGTTTCGCGGAACGCGGACTTCAGTGTGAAATACTTCCCAGCCTGTGTGTGAAAACTTTCCTTGAAGAAGAATCCAAACTGAAGATAATAAGGGAGCAAGTTGAATTTCGGAGGTGACATGATGAACGAAAAATTCACAATCAAATTCTGGGGCGTACGCGGAAGTTACCCTACACCCGGCCCAGAGACGATCAAATATGGCGGAAACACCGCCTGCGTGGAAATCCGCGCTGGCGAGCGTACGATCATTTTGGACGCCGGCACCGGCATCATTCCGCTGGGGCGTGAATTGGCGAAACAAAAATCCTCGGAAATGCTGCTGCTCTTCAGCCACTTGCATCACGATCATACGCAGGGCTTTCCGTTTTTTGTGCCAGCCTACATACCCAATACACGCCTGCACATTTTTGGTCCTGGCGGCACGCCTGAAACCTTGAAGCGTATTTTGGAGCATAACCAATCGGCAGAGACTTTCCCTGTCAGTTTGCGGGATATGCCTGCCATGAAAGATATTCAATCGGTGCGCGAGTCACAGGTCATTGTTTGGGAGGCCCGCAGGAGAAATATTCGGGTATCTGAATCAAGCAGCAGATTAAGTCCAGATGCGCTGGTCATCCGCATTTATAAATCGCACGCGCATCCCGGCGGAGTCTATATCTATCGCATCACTTGGCGCGGCAAATCAGTCGTATATGCCACAGACACCGAAGGATATGTTGGCACGGATCGCAAGTTAGCCTCATTTGCGCGCGATGCAGATGTGTTGATCCACGACGCGCAATATAGCGAAGAACATTATTGTGGACGTCTTGCTGGATTCTCATCCACTCAGGGATATGGACACTCAACAGCGGACATGGCTTGTGAAGTAGTCGCTTCAGCCCATGCAGGTGAGTTGATTCTGTTCCATCACGAACCGGCTTACACTGATGCAATGGTCGCCGCGCAGGAAGCAGCCGCCAAAAAAATATTTTCCAATTCACGCGCCGCATATGAAGGATTGGAAATTACACTCACCCTCACCCCTTCCCTTCTCCCGTTGAGAGAGAGGGAAAAGAATGGATGTAAAATATGTTGATAATGGATGAAAGAAAATTCGACACACGCAACCTGCTATCGGACATTGGCCTGTTTGAGGGATTAGCGCCGGCGCAATTGGATTGGGTCGCGAAGAACGCGCATCGAAGAGTCTTTGCGGCTGGAACAAATGTAATGACAGTTGAACAACCCGGCGAGGCGGTATTCATCATTTTGCATGGCACAGTGAAAATTCACATCGAGCAAGGCGGACGCGATGTGATCCTGTCCATTCTGGGCGGCGGCGACTTGCTCGGCGAGATGAGTCTGATAGACAGCATGGGGCGTTCTGCCAGCGCATTGACTTTGGAAAGCTCGCTCATGCTGTGGATGGATAAAACCACATTCAATTATCTACTGGATAACTTTCCGCCAGTGGCGCGCAACCTCGTAAAGATATTATCCGCCCGTGTACGGCTTTCGGATCAAGTGATCCAATCCCTTGCAACTTTGGATGTGAATGGAAGAGTTGCGCGTCAACTGCTGGCATTTGCAGAACGCTATGGCCGTGAAGTAATTGACGGGGTACAAGTCCGCATTGTGGTGACGCAAGGCGACCTTGCCGATTTAGTCGGTGCCTCGCGAAAGCGTGTAAATCAGGCGATGGTATTTTTCAAAGAGCAGGAACTTGCCAGCACCGACACGGACGGAAGATTCATCATCCACAATAAGGCTGGGCTGGCACGTTTTTGTGATTAGTGAACAGGTAATTGAGGATTACGAGGTCGTCAGTTGATCCGTTCTCAACTGGCGACTATTCGACTAGGGACTATTTGACTATAATCCCGCCATGACTGAATTCAAATTCTTCCATCCAATCGAAGTCCGATACGGGGATCTGGACCCGCAGGGACATGTCAACAACGCGAAACATCTCACCTTTTTTGAGCAGGCGCGCATTGCCTATATGATCGAACTGGGATTGTTCACGAAAGACCAATCCTTTATGGAGATAGGCGTGATTTTGGCGGATGTCCATATTACCTATCATGCTCCAATTTATTTTGGCGAACATATTAAAGTTGGAGTTCACATTTCGAAATTGGGGACCAAGTCCATGACTTGGGAGCAGAATATTGTGGATGCAAAGACAGGTAAAGTATTGGCCAAGGGGGAAGTTGTGATGGTGACCTATGATTATCGCGAAGAAAAAACTGTCAATATTCCGCACGAGTGGCGCGAGAAGATAAAGGCGTTTGAAGGTTTATAAGTTTTAACGTTGGAACGTTCAAACCTGCCAACTTTCCAACAACTACTAGGAGCTAATAATGGCGCTTCCAACTATTGACGAAACATATTTCACCACCTTTCTTGTTGACCTGCTCAACATCGCATCCCCGACCGGGTTTGCAGAACCAGCCATTGCGTTTGTTGAAAAGGAATTATCCAAATACAAGCAATTGGAATTATCAAGGACTCGTAAGGGCGCACTGGTGGCAAAATGGAATGTAGAAAGTGACAAAGCCCCTGTCGCCTTGACCGCCCACGTGGATACGCTTGGCGCAGTGGTCAAGGAGATAAAATCCAACGGACGATTGAAGTTGAGCCGCATTGGCGGAATCCAATGGCCGACGGTTGAGACGGAAGGCGTATGGATCATCACATCCAAAGGGGAGCGGATTCGCGGCTCGGTATTGATCGACACAGCTTCGGGTCACATCTACAGCGGGGCAGGCGGCGAGACTCCACGCAATGATGCTCACATGGAAGTCCGCATTGATGCGCGCACAACATCTGAAAAAGAAACGCGCGCACTCGGAATCAATGTCGGTGATTGCGTGGCATTTGATCCGCGCGTGGAAGTGACGAATGGCTTCATCCGCTCGCGATTCCTCGACGATAAGGCTTGCGTAGCAAATCTCGTCGCGGCGATCAAGTCCATGGCAGAAGCAGGCCGAAGTCCAGAGCGAAGCGTGTACTTCCACATTTCCAACTATGAAGAGGTCGGTCATGGCGCGGCGGCGGGAATCCCATCTGATGTCGCGGAATTAATTTCAGTGGATATGGCTGTCGTCGGCGATGGTCAGGAGTCGGATGAATTTCACGTCACGCTTTGCATCAAGGACAGCGGCGGGCCGTATCATTTTGAGTTGAATAATAAACTGCGCGCGCTGGCCGAGAAAAATAACATTCCATATAAAACGGATGTGTATCCATTTTACGGCTCAGACGGCGAGGCCTTTTGGCGCGCGGGTGGCGATGTGGCGCTGTCGCTGATCGGTCCCGGCATTGACGCGTCACACAACTACGAACGCGCCCACATGGACGGCTTGAACGCCACCACCAACTGGATCATGGCTTATTTGCTGGGAGAATAAAATGAAACTCGATGCCGCGCTGCCCGCCTTTCAATTAAAGGATGTCCCTGCCATTGCAAAAGCCGCACAGGAAATCGGCTTCGATGCGTTATGGACTCAGGAGACTCAACACGATCCTTTCCTGCCCTGTACACTGGTCGCTGAACATACAGAGACTCTGCGCTTTGGCACAGCCATCGCGGTCTCGTTTGCGCGTTCGCCAGCCAACCTCGCCTACACCGCCTGGGACTTGTCCGCGCAATCGGGCGGACGATTCATTTTGGGATTGGGCACGCAGGTCAAGGCGCATATTGAGCGGCGCTTCGGCATGACATGGCCTGAATCAGTCACAGGAAAATTGCGTGAGCAGATTCAAGTCATCCGCGCGTTTTGGGATTGCTGGCAGAACGGCACAAAATTAAATTTCCGCGGCGAATATTACAAGGCGACTCTGATGTCGCCGTTCTTTAATCCCGGCGCAATCGAACATCCGAATATTCCAATTTATATTGCTGGTGTCAATTCGGGGCTTGCCAAACTGGCGGGCGAAATGTGCGAGGGATTCCATGCGCACCCGTTCAACAGTCCGCGCTATATGAATGAAGTTCTTTTGCCTGCCATTGAAGACGGCCTGCAAAAGAGCGGACGGACTCGCAAAGACATTACCGTTTCAATGACTCCGTTCGTAGCGACCTCGCCCGAAGAAGAAGGTTTCGCGCGGATGCAGATCGCATTCTACGCATCCACGCCATCCTATCAAGCCGTGATGGAAATGCACGGCTGGGGCGAAACCGCCCAGCAACTTTCAGGCTTCGCCGCCAAAGGCGAGTGGGCTGAAATGCCGATGCTCATCACCGATGAAATGCTGAATGAGTTTTGTCTGGTCACCACGCAGGAAAAACTTGCAAATGATCTAAAGAAACGCTTTGCAGGTATCGCAGATCGACTCACGCTGTATACGCCATTTGTTCCAAAAGAAAAGGATGAGTGGTGGCGGGGTCTGGCAAAGGCGTTTAAATAAAAATTAGGAGTACAACCTTTGGGGGGAAAAAGGGGGGGGGGCCCCTGAGGGGGGAGAGGGGGGGGGGGCCCCTTCTTTTTTAGTCGTAAGTGGGTAAACTTTTAACAGGAGTAAGTTATGGCCACAATTACAATCGAATTACCAAGCGAAGGCCTGCAAAAACTTCAGGAAATGGCTCAAAAATTTGGTGTTTCCATGGAAGAGCTTGTCCGCGTTAGCGTAGAGGATATGCTAACTCAACCGGAAGAACAATTCCGCAACTCCGCCCAGTATGTGCTCAAGAAGAACGCTGAACTCTACAAGCGTCTCGCCGCCTGATGCAATATTTGACTGTCTCAGAAGTAATTGAACTGTACCGCCAAGTGATGGAAACATCCGGCGGTACAGTTGGTATTTTAAGCGTTGAAGCGCTTGAATCCGCAGTTGCGCAGCCTCGCGCAACCTTTGATGGGAAAGAGCTATACCCGACAATCATTGAAAAGGCGGCAGCGCTTGGATTTTCACTCGTTATGAATCATGCTTTTGTAGACGGCAATAAACGCATTGGGCATTACGCAATGGAAACCTGTCTGGTTATAAATGGTTATGAACTTGATGCATCTGTGGATGAACAGGAAGCAATCTTTCTTCAGCTTGCGTCTGGAATGTTGAGCCGCGAGGCTTTTACAAATTGGATAAGAGAAAACTCAAGGACAATGGAATAAATCATGAACTTCAGCGACTACCAAATCAAATCACGCGCCACCGCAAAATATCCTGTCATCGGGCATGGAGTCATCTACCCCACCCTGGGACTTGTCAACGAGGCCGGCGAAGTGGCAGGCAAGATCAAAAAGGTTTTTCGGGATAAGGAAGGGGAATTCAGCGCCGAAACACGCGAAGCCCTCAAAGCCGAATTGGGCGATGTGCTCTGGTATCTGGCCCAAACCTGCACCGAATTGGACATTTCCCTCGAAGAAGTGGCCGAATCCAATTTAACTAAACTTTTGGATAGGCAGGCGCGCGGTAAGATTCAAGGAGACGGGGACAACCGATAAGCATTGGAAGTTCCAAGTTTGGAACCCGTTAGAAAACTCTAACCTTTTTCCAACGCTGAGTCACCCGCCTTTTTGGTACAATGCCTCAGTATATTAGGAGAACATTATGGCAGGCATGGAAAGATTTACACAAAGAGCAAGGCGTGTACTCAGTCTCGCCCATCAAGAGGCAGAGCGCGCCCGTCAAAATTTTATCGGAACCGAACACCTCCTCCTCGGATTAATGGATGAGGAAGGCGGCGTGGCAGGCAGAGTCCTGCGCGACCTCGGCATGACCCCGGAGCGCGTCCGCGAAGTGGTACAACGCGTTTCAAGCGGTTCAACAGACTTTGATTCCAACCGCATCGAACTCGCCCCGGAAACCCAACAAGTCCTCGAATTTGCGGTGGATGAAGCCCGTCGGCTCGGCCACCATTACATTGGCACTGAACACATCCTCCTGGCGCTTCTGCGCGTTGAATCGACTGGAATGGAAGCCCTGCGCAGACTTGGCGTCACCGGGGATCAGATCCGCCGACAGACCCGCCGCGTCTTGAACGAATCCGCATCCTCCTCTTCGCCGACACCTGCCGGCCCGCAACCGGGCAAAAGCGGCTCCGCATCGGCGACCGGTCCCAAGACCCCTCTCGTCGATCAACTCGCCACCGACCTGACATCGAAGGCTGAAGAGAAAAAACTGGACCCCGTCATCGGGCGTCAAAAAGAAATCGAGCGCGTCATTCAGATCCTGGCGCGCCGCACAAAGAACAATCCTGCATTGATCGGCGAACCCGGCGTCGGCAAGACCGCCATCGTCGAAGGACTCGCCCAGCGCATCGTTGACGGTGATGTCCCCGCCCCGTTGATGAACAAACGCGTGCTGCAACTCGATGTGGCCTCGCTTGTAGCCGGCACCATGTATCGCGGTCAGTTCGAGGAAAGACTCAAACGGATCATTGATGAGTTAAAGGCTTCAGGGGCGATCCTGTTCATTGACGAGGTCCACATGCTGGTCGGGGCGGGAGCCGCAGGCTCCTCCGTCGACGCGGCCAACATCCTCAAGCCGGCCCTCTCGCGCGGAGAATTGCAAGTCATCGGCGCGACCACTATGGATGAATATCGCAAGCACATCGAATCCGATGCCGCACTCGAACGACGCTTCCAGCCGGTGCAGGTGGATGAACCCTCTGAAGAAGAGACCATTCAAATCCTCAAGGGCATCCGCGGCGCATACGAAGAACATCATCATTTGGTTATTTCAGACGAAGCGCTCGAAGCCGCCACGCATTTATCGGCGCGCTACGTTACCGAGCGTTTCCTGCCCGATAAAGCCATTGATTTGATCGATGAATCTTCCTCGCGCGTACGCATGTACAAGAGTCCCGCCGCGAAACACGCCAAGGATCTCTTTGGTCAGCTGCGTGCTGCACGCCAGAACCGAACCCTCGCTCAGGAAGAGGGTAACTCTGAAGATATAAAAGAATGGGAAGAACGCGAGACCGACCTCGGCCAGCAGATCGAACGCCTGCGCACTGGCTGGGATCGCGCCAACAGCCCCGTGGTGACAGCGGAAGATATCGCCGAAGTCGTCTCCATGTGGACGGGCGTTCCGCTCATGCAGCTTGCCGAGGCAGAATCACAGCGCCTGCTCAAGATGGAAGATGAATTACGCAAGGATATTATCGGGCAGGAAGATGCCATCGTTGCCATCTCTCGCGCAGTCCGCCGCGCACGCGCCGGTCTAAAAGACCCTAAGCGCCCGATCGGTTCATTTATGTTCCTCGGACCGACAGGTGTAGGAAAAACCCAATTAACAAAGACTCTCGCCAAGTTCATGTTTGGCAGTGAAGAAGCCGCCATCCAACTGGACATGTCCGAGTTCATGGAACGTCACACCGCCGCCCGTTTGGTGGGAGCGCCTCCCGGATATGTCGGCTATGAAGATGCCGGTCAATTGACCGAAGCCCTGCGCCGCCGCCCATACTCCATCATCGTTTTCGACGAGATTGAAAAGGCGCATCCTGAAGTCCACAATATGCTCCTGCAGATCATGGAGGAAGGTCACCTCAGCGACGCGAAGGGACGCAAAGTGGATTTCCGCAATGCGATCATCGTCATGACCTCCAATATCGGCGCGGACATGATCAAGAATCAAACGTCATTTGGTTTTGCCATGAAACGCGACGAAGTGACCGAAGAACGCCTTTCGTACGACGATATGCGCAAGAAACTGAACGAATCGCTCAAGCGCGCCTTCCGGCCCGAATTCATCAACCGGATGGACTCAGTCGTCATCTTCCGCTCGCTCAACAAGGAAGATATTCAGCAGATCGTATCGCTTGAATTGAACAAGGTCGCCGAGCGCTTGAAGGATCATGAGCTTGTGCTGACCGCCTCGGATGAAGCATTGTCACTGCTGGCCACACAAGGTTATGACTCAGAATTTGGCGCCCGTCCGTTGCGCCGCGTCATCCAGCAAAAAGTGGAAGACCCGTTATCCGACCGTGTGCTGGCCGGTGAATTTGTCAACGGCGACGCCATAAAAGTTGACATCAACGACGACGGTGAATTAGTCCTCAATAAAAGCGAGTTAATCCTTAATAAATCTGAGGAAGAACTCCCCGAACCGAGTATCTAGAGAAAAAAACCAGTCCCTAAAGGTTCAAAAGGCCTTTAGGGACTGGTCAAAATAAATGAATAAAAAAGAACTCCTCAAGCAAGCCGATTACACCTTCCAACGCGGAAACCGTGAACTGGCAAAAAAATATCTTGCCGAACTGCTCACCGAATATCCCGATGAAGAAACCGCGTGGATGCTGATGGCGCGCATGGTGGAAGAAAAAGAACGCAGGGCGGAATGCTATGAACGCGTGCTCAAGATCAATCCTAAAAATCACGAAGCAAGGCTTTGGCTTGGACGGATAAAATCACAGGATAAAACTTTACCATTTCGTGGTTTTGCGAATTCTGCCTCCGTCTCCATTCCCGGCCCGCTAAAAAACATTTTACGAATTGTAACCGTCGTTGCGGTCATGATATTGATCCTTGGCACGTCCACTTTTGTGGTTGCGCGAAACAACCCTGGGTCTGATATGGCGCAACTTATCATTCCTGCGACGCCCACTCCGCTTGCGCAGCCACTGGCAGATGATATCGCCGCGCAGACCCGGGCCGAGATTGGCGCATCATACCCACAGTATGCTCCGCTCGTGGATGCATTGATCAGCCTGGCAGTAAGCAATGCCAAAAGCGGCATGGAAGGCGCTCCAGAACGACCAGGCGCACAGATCATATCATCGGACACAGCCGGCCTGGAGGCAAAGACGGCGCTTGAAAGCGCGCTCCCCCAACCCGGCACATTGAACACAGTTACGCTGACCGAATTACAGATTACTTCATGGCTTGCGATGGAAATGAAGAACAATCCCGACCTGCCCATGCGGGAGATACAAGTCTATTTGCGCAATGGCCAGATCCAGATCTGGGGAATCGTAAACGGCAGTGACAACGAGACTTCCGCATTGATAAACGGGACAATCGATCTGGACTCAAATGGACAGCCCGCCATTAAGATCGAAACAATACAGATCGGCCGTCAAGTGATCCCGAATATTTTACTTTCACAGGCAGAGACCTGGCTCAACCAACTTCTCTCTGAAAAAATAAATGAGCAAACGCCCGGGCTGAAAATAATGAACATCAACATCAGCAGCGGATTGATCACGCTATCCGGAATGAGATAAATCTTCAAAAGATCCCCCTAACGGTGATCTTTTTGTTTAATAAACTGTTATCTTCTTTTAAGAATATATTTCATCCCCGTGTTGTCTTGAAAGCATACAAAAAGGAGATTTTATTATGAGCGACCAGTATGAGACCGCCACACTCGCAGGGGGATGCTTCTGGTGTCTGGAAGCAGTTTTCGATGATATCAAAGGGGTGGAATCGGTTGAATCAGGCTATTCAAACGGACACGTACTAAATCCGTCCTATCGCGATGTATGCAGCGGAGATACCGGCCACGCGGAAGTGATCCGCATCAAATTTGACCCGTCTGTGATCTCGTTCCGTGATTTGCTGAATGTGTTCTTTGCGATCCATGACCCCACAACCATGAACCGCCAGGGCGGAGACGTCGGCGTGCAATATCGTTCCGCCATCTTCTATCATTCCCCCGAGCAAAAAACCACCGCAGAGCAGATCATCCGCGAGTTAAACGCCCAGGTCATCTGGAGCGGACCCATTGTTACAGAAGTGACCGCAGTAAATAATTATTTCGTTGCCGAAGATTACCACCAGGAATATTTTGCGCGCAATCAGAACCAGCCCTATTGCCAGGCGGTAGTCGCGCCAAAAGTATTAAAATTTCGGAAACATCATCTGGAGCTGCTGAAGAAACAGCCGGCATAAAACAGTTATACTTGGGCGGACAAAGGATGTCCGCCCTTTTTATTTTATGAACAACAATTCCTCACCTAATTTCCATGTTCGCGATATTCCTATTTATGGCGATACCATCCTCGCACCGATGGACGGCTATTCTGACTGGCCGTTCCGTTCGCTGTGCCGCGAGTTCGGGTCAGCGATGAGCTATTCTGAATTCGTTCAAGTTGAAAAAATCTTAAGCAGGTCAAAACAACCCGCGAAAAAATTGTATTACCAGGAAGTGGAGCGCCCCGTCACTTTTCAACTATACGGGGACGATCCCAACAAAATTTTGGAAGCTGCCCTGCGCGTGCAGGATTGGGGACCGAGCATTATTGACATCAACATGGGGTGTCCTGCCAAAAGTGTCTCGCATCGCGGCGCCGGCGTCGGCATGATGAAATCGCCGCTCAAGATCGCGCGCACATTTAGCAAACTTAGCGCCAAACTCACAGTGCCGGTAACGGGCAAGATCCGATTAGGCTGGGAGCGGAATAAAAACTACAAACTCATCGCGCGCATCGTGGAAGAATGCGGCGGCTCGCTGATCGCGATCCACGGGCGCACCAAGGAGCAAGGCTACAGCGGCAACGCGAACTGGGACGCCATCGCAGAAGTGAAATCCGCGGTGAAAATTCCCGTCATTGGGAATGGCGATGTCAAGCGGGTTGAAGATATCAAAAAGCTGAAGGACTACACAGGCTGTGATGCGGTCATGATCGGGCGCGCCGCGCTTGCCAACCCGTGGATATTTGCGCGGCTGGACCGCGAACAGGTCCCGCCTGAAATGGTCAAGGAAACCATTCATAACCACCTGGCAAAAAGCGTGGAATTTTATGGCGATGAAGATGGCCAAAGGTTATTCCGAAAATACGCGGTGCAATACCTCTTGTTGAAAACACTCGACCGCGAAACACGACGGGAGATCCTGAAGACACGCCCATCTGCTGAATTTCTTGAACTGCTTGATCAAGTCTACGCCGCCACAGCGTAAGCGTAAAGGATATAATTCCCTTATGATCCTCGACCTCCCCTATATTCTCGAAACACGGCGCAACCACGCGCTCGAACATGCCACACTGCACATGCTGTCACGCACACACCAGGGCAATATGGCAGGGCATTCCAACCCAACCGGATTTTTCCTGCTCGGGGATTTTTCCACGCAGGATGTTTGGATCAACTCAACTGAAGCGCTGGAAAGATTACGCGAAGGGGAAAGCGGATTGGCGATCCACGCGGGCTGCGGGACAAACCTCGCGACCACCACGCTTCTGGCCGGAACATTGAGCTGGTCGGTGCTTCGATTGGCCAAATCCACGTGGACACGGCTCCTGCTCCTGCCCATCGCGGTAGCAGCGGGCGTTATTGGCGTGCTGATCGCGCGTCCGCTTGGACCACTGCTCCAGCAGCGCTACACCACCGAAGCGGACATGGGGGCCATGCAGATTATTGATATCATCCCCATCCGCAAGGGTGTACATAGAATCATCACAAAATAAAATTAACCACAAAGGGCACCCAGGAAAACCTTTGTGACACTTTGTGGTAAAAGAATCATGCCCAATATTTTCATTTTATACGGAAACGATGAATTCGCCATCACGCGCAGGCTCAAGGACTTCGAGTCTGACTTTACCGACCCCACCACTGCAGGGATGAACACGGCACACCTTGAAGCGCGAAGTGTGAGCGAGGATGACTTTAATAACGCCCTCAACGCCATGCCATTCCTGGCGCCAAAGCGGCTGGTGGTCCTCTCCAATCCATCGGCAAAATACAATAATGTTGGCACCCGCAAAAAATTTGAAGAGTACATCAGCAAGGCGCCTGATTCAGTCAAGCTTGTCATCCATGAATTGATCGAACCCAAGGAAGCAGAAAAACACTGGTTGATCAAATGGGCGGCCAAAAACGCGTCTATTGTAAAGGCCCAGGCTTTCATGCTCCCAAGACAAAAGGAGATGCAAGGCTGGATCGTCAATGAGGTGAAGAAGCAGGATGGAAAAATCGAACCTGCAGCGGCCTCAAAACTCGCTGAAATGGTCGGCGTGGACACGCGCCAAGCGGGGATGGAAATTTCTAAATTACTGGCTTATGTCAATTGGGCAAGACCGATTCAAGGGTCGGATGTGGAAGCGGTCTGTATCGTCACTTCCCAGCAAAGTGTCTTTGATTTTGTCGATGCGTTGTCACAGGGCAACGGCAAAGTCGCACAAAAACTTTTGCATCGTCTGCTTGAGAACGAAGAAGTGTTTTCCTTGTGGGGCATGGTCGTGCGCCAATTCAGATTATTGATACAGGCGCGTGAAATTTTGGACGGGCGGGGCAACAAGGATGATGTGGCGCGCGCGCTGGGCGTGCATCCGTTCGTTGCTGAAAAAACAACCGGGCAGGCAGGGCGCTTCTCGATCGAAGCGCTGGAAAGTATTTATCGTAAATTACTAACAATCGATGAAAGAGTCAAAACGAGCCAGATCACACTGGAACTGGCTCTGGACATGCTGATCGCTGAACTCGCGGGGAAATGACTACGGTGTCTGAGCTTTACAAGGCGACACGGAAGGCTCCTGGCCGGGATACAAGACTACCGTGCACATTATGGTATATCCATCTTCATAGTGAACGGTGACATCCACTCCAACCGTTGAATAGGATGAGTCTACCTGACTGAGCGCATAAGACTGGCCTTGATGTTCCAAAAATCCACTGGTTTTTGAGAGATCTTCTTTGAATTCCATAGGCGCTCCCTGTAGAATATTATGGATAATTCGCACCCCTTGCTCAGCCCTTTGATCCATTTTTACATACCAGCCCGGCAGTGCTCCCAACACAAGCACAATCAAAGCATTGACCAGAAAAACGCGGCCGCGCGGCCAGCCGCTTAAAGACAGTGCTTCAACAGAACGCTTGGCGAGCCAGTAAAAAAGAGCTGCCAATGGGAACAGCATGGCAAAGAATGGGAGCAGTAATCCAAAGAATGCGACCAGACTCACCATCATACTTTCTGAACCTTGAATTGAGTTGATCACAAGCACCGCAACTGCCATGCTCAAAGCGGAAACAAAAACCCCGGCCCAGCCTTCAGCGGAAAGCGCAGATAAGCCTGCCAGCAAACCTCCCAGAAATGCCCACATAACCCATGCAACTAAAACAGAAGACCAGTTCAAATATAGAGGCAGGTCTGGGAAAAACCAGGTATTAATAAAACTTGTGGCCAGCGTTACGACCGTCCCCGTAAAAAATCCGCTTAACGCTGCAAAGAACATGCGTTGATTTCTAACTGAATTATTTTTAGTGAAAAAACCTTGAGTAGTCATAAAGTCCATTATAAAGCCTGCATTATTCATTACCGACAGGCGCGGGAAAAACAGCTTGTTTCAGGCGTGTTAAAAACGTCAGGGAACACGCAGGGTCAAGAGGGATACTAAAACAGAGACGGCTGTTTGGGAATATCATCTTCGTTCCTGCCGCTCCAGCCGTATTTTTTCAGGTCAACCCTGCCTTTGGCATCGAAGATAATCCCCTCTGATTCGAGCAGTTGACGCTGCCGCTCCGCGCCTTCACGTTCACTGATTTTGCCCTGTGAGTTAATGACCCGTTGCCAGGGCACATCATCAGGACAGGCGGCCATTGCTCCGCCAACCCACCTTGGGGCGAAAGCCGCGTAGGCTTCGATCTCAACATCAGGGGGCGGAGGGATCATTTTGGCGATCTGCCCATACGCGGCAACTTTGCCGAACGGTATCTGGCGCACAATATTCCAGACTTGTTCGTAGTAAGCTTGCAGGTTGGGTGGAGAGGCAAAGGCAGGCATTGGGAATTTCTCCTCACTTAAGCTTTCCGCTCCAGCCATATCTCTTCAGATCAATGCGGCCCCTGACACCAAAGACAACGCCTTCCTCTTCCAACAGGAGAACATGCCTTTTTGCTTCAACGCCGTCCCGCTCGCTGATCTCGCCCTTCGAGTTAACCACGCGCTGCCAGGGGACATCACTTGGGCTGGCGGCCATGGCGCCGCTCACCCAAAGCGCCCCAAATTCCAGATAGGTTTCACCATCCACACCGGCTGGCAATGGGATCAATTTTGCGATCTGCTTATACGAGGCGATCCTGCCGCGCGGGATCTGGCGGGCAATCTCCCAGACCTGTTCGTAAAATTCCTTTGGGTCCGGAGGGGTTGGGAATTGTGTCATGATATGCTCCAAGTTTAACGGGGTGCTATATAGCGATAATACAACGATTGCCTGACATTGGCAATAAAGTTCTTCGAAAGTTTGTCATCCATGAATTTTAGCGTTTGAATTTTATCCGAGACGAGGGCGCCGGGATGTTCCAGTTCCGGGGCGACGCCCTGCTCAAGATGCGTGATCGGCTCCTGGCTTGGCTGCGCAGGCGGACTGTCATCAAGCAAAAGATAATATTCAAAGGTTCTATAGACCGAGCGGTTGATCTCATAAAGCGGGGTCAATGCACCGATCAGGAATAGAACAATAAAAGTAAAACGCAGGAAGCGCGAAGAGGTATTTTGAAAAAGGATCCCGCCTGTCATCATCATGAGGTAGAACAGCGGCGCAATCGAGGCGCGCATGACAAAGTCGCGGCCGCTTCCGAGTTGAATAAATGGAATGAGGATAAGGAGAAAGCCAGTTACGATCCAGCGCAGGTCACGCCGCAAACCGGGGGCAAGCAACAGCCAGAAAATCCCGCCTTCCAGCAGAAAGAAGATCAGGAAATCTTTTACAGCTAAAGATTGAAATCCGCGTTCCTGTGCGGCGGTATTGGAGGAAAAGAAAAGATAGGAAATTATGACAACCGCCACACTGGCCAACAGCAGGTCGAAACGAATATCCTTGAGTGGATTCTTAAAATTCGTTCCTTTGAACCATTCGATCAGCAAATAAGGAAATAATCCAATGGAAGCAAGCGGAGCAAAGAAGAAACAGAGTGACCAGATAAAAATCTTTTCAGTAATTTGAAATGAGCGATACCCGGACAGCGAATGGTCCAACTCCAGAATAAGTACAATACACAGCCACGCAGGGACGGCTTGATTGAACACCCAGAACAACTGTGTAGTGAACGCGGAGTATTGCAAACCTCCAGCCCAGATCTCGAGATGCTGGACGGGAGGCCAGAGCGTTGGATACTCTTGAGCAAAGAAGAGTACACCCAGCGCATCCGCGCCGCTAAAGAAAATAAGCAGAAGAGCTGTCTTGATCAAGCTGGTTCTTAATTTGAGATTGAGGTGCAGAATGGTTAGTAAAACACCAAGCCAGGTCCACAGGAAGAGAAAAAAATTGGCGAACTTCCATCCAAGCAATTTCCCAGCCAGGGCGGAAGGGAGCCAGTATCCCAGATAGTAAACAAGCATCTTTACTGGACCTTGTTCAGGGGATGAATACACCACAGGCCAGCTGTCTGTGATCAGGTCGCGCAGGACGGCATTGCGCCAATGATGATCCCAATTTTGGAAAGCGTATCCGCCCACGCCGGAGAGGAAGACCCAAAGGATGGTAAGAAGTAATAAGTAAAATGGGAGCTGGAATTTTGGGAATGGGGAAAGGTCACTGGACTTTTGTTTTAGCAGCCGCCAAACAACCCATAAAAGCACTGCAGCCACCGGAATCGCGATCGACAGCCGCAGCCATCCCGCGCAAAAAATAATGAACGGCAGGGTCAGATATAACCAGGTAACACGAGAGAGCCATTTCATAAAATATCTTTACGGGACAGAAGGCGCCTCATCTTCTTTCATAGATCAAATAGTCATCTTGTTGAATTGTAATGGAATAATTCTCGTTCAAGAAATTACGCAGTTCTGGAAAATCCCTTGAGGTATCTTCACCGCCAACCCAGGGCTTATCCATTGAAGTAACTTCGATCACAAAGCGAGGAGCCGCAGTTTGTAATTCATGCATAAAGTCTGAACGCAGGCCTTGGATATAGGGCATCGACACATGATGATAAAAATAAAAATCGAACACATAGGACGTAGCGATATGCGCGCGCGTCTCAAGCATGGCAAGCAATGTCCCGCCAGTCCAATCCAGCGGCTGAACCTTATCACCATCTTTTAAATTATTTTCAAGAAAACGCGCGATCTCATTTGCTCGATACGTGGAGGTGTTAACGGGTCTGCCTTCGATCTGGCGCAGAAATGCGGATGAGGGGCGAACGTTAATGAGGATGACCACCAAAAGGATGATGGATGAAAGTTGGCGGGCGGGTGATGGCGGGAGGGGGATGGTGGAGACGGCCAATGAAGCTAAAAGGATGATGAAATAAACAAATGGGATGTAGTGATATGGAAAGAATTGGCCTGAAAGCGCGGGATAAATCGCATAACACAAAGCCAGGCTGGCCAGGCGATAGGTCCGCATATTTTGATTTAAATAAAGGCCGATCGCCGCTGGAATTAACCATATTCCGTGTCCACCCAGACGCCAGACCTGTTCCAGCAAAAAGGGGATTCGTTCTGCTTTCGGCGTGATCACCAGCTGGCCGTTGATCTGCGAATATAACGGCCAGTAGTTTAAGGCAATTTCAATAAAGGGCATCAAGGCATTGTTCAACGCAAGCCATGTAAAGACAGCGACGATCGGGACGGAGAATCCAATCGAGGCGGGAAGAAGGCTTGCCGCGGCGGCTTTTAGCACGGTCAACTTACGTTGCTGGATATTATCCGTAATGTCAAAAAGCAGGATGGGGATGAGTCCGATCGCGGCATGGGGTTTTATAACCGTCGATAAACCGAATAAAAAACCGAGCATAAATCTGTGCCTGGAAGTCAGATCATCACGCATGGCAATCCAAACCGCCGGCGCGATGAAAGCCAGTAAAAGATATTCGCGCTGGAGTGACATGGATGGTCCGCCTTGCAGATATTGCAAACCAAACAATATTGCCGCGCTCCACGCAGCCACTTTTCCGAAACGCTGGATGGAAAAATATGTGACGAGGAGAAGTATCGAGAGAATAAGCAGATCTATCACTCGAATACGCAGGTCACTGAATCCGCCCAGTCTGCCGAGCGCATAATAAGCCGCGAAACTGCCCGGCATTTGAAAATCAAATATGTCACGATAGGGAATTCGGTCTTCGGTGCGCATGAGAAAGGCTTCATAAAAAAGAGGCGCTTCATCATGGGCGATGGGCCACTGCAAGGAAAATCCGGCCTGCAGAATGAGAAGTAAAGCAAGGAGGCCGAGAAGTATGTGCGAGATGCGGCGCATTATTTATGAATGACTTTAAACAATACACATACCAAGGGCATTTCTTCGGTGAATTCTTTTCCAATTTTAGGAAGTGAGCGCGAGAAGAGTTTTTTATTGACTTCCCGCCAATATGCGATGGAGTAATTCCCCTCTGCCTGGGCAAAATCTTGATCCACAGCTTTGAAGCGGCAAACATACACTTCTGTGATCTCGATGATGCATAAGGGAAGGTCTTGACCATTAAGCACAATGGAAACCATACCGAGGTGCGGAAGAAAATGTCCCTCCGCCTCCCATTCCCACAACGCAGAACATGCGGCTGTTTTTATGCCCTTGACAACCAGTCCTCCCAATTCATCAACCAGATCCGGTGTATCGCCAAATTTTTCAGTGAGGAAGGATCTTCCAAAATAAGGCGAGGTGGGCGGCAGGCTGGACAGAAATGCATTCCAATATTCATTGATGCTTGAATCACCCATATTAAATAAACTCTCCGCCAGTGATATGCCTTTCGATCAATATACGGGCTGATGTGAATTTAAAATCCGCCTCCACACGCTGAAAACAAATACCGCTTCCCATTAAGACTTTGCGGCCATGGTACGTATCGCCACCGTCTTCGTACTCCACGCTGAGTTCATTATCCAGATCGATGCGGCCGGTAATAGTCTCGCCGCAGCGTAGACATTTTGTTGAAAAGCTGTAATAACGCTTTTCATGTTTCCTGGCAGTGGAACCACCAAAAAGTTTTTGAAAAAAATTCATGAGGGGGATCTCCAAAAAATTATTAAAAAATGCCCGCCGCCAGGATGAGGGGGGCATCCTAACGACGGACAGCCATATTATAAGTGATTTTATTTACAATTTCAATGGCAGTTTTTTTGTCAATATAACTTCCAGCTATCGTCAAAACTTCCACTTCTTTAAGACATCCATCGCCTTGTAATGGGTCAAATCCAATTGCAGCGGGGTGATGGAAACGCAGCCCGCACGGAGAGCACCAAAATCCGTGCCGGGTTCATCCACACCGGTGGGAGCTTCGCCGCCGATCCAGAAATATGGTTTGCCGCGCGGATCGATGCGCTCGTCGAGCGCATCACGATAGACGCGCAATCCCTGACGGGTGATCATAAATCCATTGAGTTCATTCTCTTTTAAATACGGAACGTTGACATTCATTACCACGCCTTCAGGTAATCCATCCGCAATGACCTTTTCAGCCACACGCCGCGCCACCGAAGCCGCGCAGGAATAATCCAATAAGCCTTTGTGGCCTTCCGGTGAATCAAGCGAAACCGCAATGCCCTTTATGCCCGCGATGACCGCTTCCATCGCGGCCGTGACTGTGCCTGAATACGTGACATCATGTCCGAGATTGGCATTGGGGTTAATACCTGAAACTACCAAGTCAATATTTTCTTCGACCAAACCCAGTAAAGGCAAAGCAACACAATCCGAAGGCGCGCCATCTGACGCGAATGCACTCGTCCCATCTGCAAGAAAAACTTCCTTCACGCGCAGCGGACGCTCCATCGTTTTTACATGTCCGGAGGCAGACCAATTCTTATCCGGCGCAAAAATAGTCACTTTACCGAGTTTGCGCATTTCCTGCGCGAGAGCTAGAAGTCCGGGCGCTTGCACGCCGTCATCGTTGGTTACAAGGATATGCATGAGTTTGATTTCCGATTTTGGATTTGATTTTGATTTTGATGGGAGTAGCCCCGAATTATAACGCGATATCTCTCTGCATTTTCCAAGCCAAATAAAAACACCTCGCATGGCTGCGAGGCATTTCAATGTTTATCCACTAATTTCTTATATTGTTCTCAAAACCACACCGTTTTGTGACGGGTCGTAGACCAATAATCCATCGTCTGTTTTGTTGGATGGGATTCCCGCATCATCGATCCGTTTGACAACTTCGTTCAACGCTTCTTGATCTGCGAAATCAATTGTAAAGTGACGCAGTCCCACCGCATCGGCTGGAGGAGGAGGCGCGCCTTCACCCTGCCAGGCGTTGAGTCCCAAGTGGTGGTGGTATCCACCCGCAGAAATGAACGCGGCTTGAAATGTGGATGAAAGTCCCATCACGTCAAAACCGATGATGCCGTGATAAAAATCAACAGCCTCCTGCACATTGCGCACATGCAAATGGATATGTCCCACGCGTGTTTCGGGCGGAACGGGCACATCAAGTTTGTCATCTGCTTTCAGGTGACTGAAGAGTGCGTCCACATCCAATGGTTCGCGGCCGTCGCTTAATGTCCCATCCGCGCGGCGGGTGACAAAATCATTATTTTCAATCGTAAAGATTCCATCTTCCGGTGACTCTGCGTACAGCTCAATGCCATTGCCTTCAGGATCATCCAGATAAGTGGTCTTGGTCATGATGTGATCGGTGGGATGGTTGCGATATTTGAATGCAAACAAACGCGCCACCGCGATCGCCAATTGACGGCGGTCTGGAAAAAGGATAGCGAAGTGATATAACCCGGTCACGCGGCGATATTTCTTCAGGTCAGGTTCTTCGGTGAGCCGCAACAAATCCGCGCCGCCTGCGCCCAGGCCAGCCTTGTTCCCTTCGCGCCAGTGGAGTTTGAATCCGAGCGCCTGGGTGTAGAAGACGATCTGATTTTCCAGATTGGCAACTCTCAATGAAACATGACCAAGCAGGGTGGCGGGGTGAATCGAAAATTCATCTTTAGCGGGAGCGTTTGTTTGTGTATTCATTTTTTCTCTTGCAGTCCTTTGATGGTGTTGTCTGTTTAGCAGACAACACCATCGCGAGTTTAATTTCTTTTAAAAACCGAGTTCTTCCTTGACAAGGATCATCGTGATGCGGCCCGGGCGGGTTGCGCGGTTGACGATCAGCATTTCATTGACCGCTGTACCGACTTTGTAGAGTTGCTGCATGTGTTCTTCTTCAAGAGGGACAACATGTTCCTGAATGCGACGGAAACCATCGTTCAGATCTTTTACGATCTTCTGAGCGCCGACCACCCAGATCACGCGGCCCGCGCCGGAAGCGTACGGACCAAGCTGACTGCCAGTGGCAGAAGCGATCAGCACGTGCCCATCTTCCGTTACAGCGTGGACACTGCCAGCGGCGAAATCAGGCGCGGCGATCAGCTTGCGAATTTCACGTCCCTGAGTCTCGCGATTCATGGCGTACATCTTGGGGCGGACTGCATCAAAACGTCCTGATTGATCAACATCTGCGACAATGCCCAGTTGTTCAAGGGTTACAGAGGAGCTAAGGAAAACTTCCGATCCTTCAGGGATCAACCCAAGGAACAATCGTTTTGCCTCCGCGCCGGTTTCGGCGATCAGCGTTTGAATGCCATTGGCTTCGAGGGCTTTTGAAGTCCGCTCGATCTTTTCGTCAGTTGCCTGTTTGGCATATTCCTCAATCGGGGTAATTGCAATATCTTTATTTGCTGTGAACATATTTTTCCTATCCGAGGATCTTGATGGCGCTGCCCCAGTTGGTGCCGAGGGTGCCTTGCAAAACGATCTGCAACAATTGCATGGATTCGATCTGGCGCGCGCGGTGCAGAGGACCAGCGTCAATGGCGCGCATGCCGCCGTCGGTGACGATCTGGGAAACCTTGGCTTTGGCATCGGCGTCATCGCCAGCAATGAAGACGTCAAGCTTCTGTCCGCCAGCCTCACCCGTCAGGAGCGTGCCTGCGAAAGTTGTATTGAAAGCCTTCACAACATAGGCGCCAGCGGCGATTGCCCTGGCGAGATCTTCTGCTGAAGATGAATCAGGCGCAGTGGCGAGACCATCGTAGGTGGAGTTCAACGGGTTGGCGATATCCACGACAACCTTGCCAGCGAGTTTTGCGCCGAGCTGCTTTGCGATCTCAATATTGGTGCCATACCATACAGCGAGTACAACCACATCACCGAGGACTGCATCACCGAGGCTTGAGGCCGAAACTGTCGCGCCATTCTTGGCGGAGGCTTTCAAATCAGCAGCAGCTTTTTCTGCAACTTCAGGATTCGCGTCCACAAATGTGACCGAGTGACCGCCAGCGACTGCGCGGGTTCCGATACCGCGTCCCATATTTCCTGCTCCGATAATTGTTGTTCATATTGACTCTCCTTGAATTGTTTGATAATATACACGTTGCTTACGCAACATATGTTGCTTACTTTACCAACTTACCCAATGAAAGTCAACCAACAAAGAACTGGTTCTGTTGACTAAGCGACAAAGGAGACAAAGTGTTGCCTAACTCTGATGAAAAACTAGACCCGCGCGTCGTTCGTACCCGCGGCCTGATCCTGAAATCCTTTGAGAATCTCCTCGCCGAAAAAAACTTTGAGAGTATCTCCGTTCAGGATGTAACCGATAAGGCGCAGATCAATCGCGCCACTTTTTATGCGCATTTCCCCGATAAATATGCCCTGCTGGATTATTCCATTCAAAAATGTTCATGACAGAGAGATCGAAAAACGGACTTTGAATGTCTGCAGTTACAGCCAGGACAACCTGCGAAACTTGATCCTCGCCGTGGTGGAATTCCTCGCACGTCTGCATACTGGCTGTGCCCAACCGCACCAGCAATTTGAGTCACTGGTTGAAGGAACCATCAAGAAGCAGATATTTGATTTGCTTTCCTATTGGTTGAGAAACTCCAAAGTCCCCACGGAACTCCCGCCACAGTCGCCACCTGGCGATCTATGGATTGGCTTCGCACTACAGCCACATGAAAAAACGCCCCGCCCTCGAAAAATTCGTGGACGAAGCGTTTCCGTTGGTGGCGGTCAACTTAGAACAGTTTGCGTAATTT